>JBKBWB010000243.1:0-3621 GCA_046289215.1 Asticcacaulis sp.
GCCGTAAATTGGACGAGAAAACCTCAAGCGGTTGATGGGACCTTCACCTTGGACAATGACCGGGAGATGGGCGTGTTTTTTCGGTTGACAGACGCGCATCCGGCTTGACGCGCCCAAAAAAAACAGGCGGTGACGTCAACGCCACCGCCCGCTTCATATTGACTATAACAGAACCGCTTAGTCGGTTTCAGGCCGTTCAAACTCGAAACCGTTCTGGCCCGGGCGGCGGCGCGGCTCGGCCCCGAAGGTCTTGGTGATGCCGATAAAGAACGAACGACCGCGGAACTTGCGCTCAGCGTCTTCTTTCAGCTCCGGCGTATCGATGGTTGAGCTCCAGCGCGAGCCGTTAAAGATGTCCGAGCCGGTAAAGACGATGGCAAAGGTGCTATCGACCTGGTGACGGTAGCCGATATTGACGTTGGTCATCGACTTGGTCTTGCCGTCCGCAGTTTTGCGCTCGCCCATGTAGAAGCCGCTGAGCTGGATCGTGTCCTTGTCGGTCGGCTTGTAGTCGAACGAGGTGCGCACGGTCGGTTGCACGCCCTTGCGGACCTTGTTGATGCCTAGGTTACGGGCATTGATCTCATAGTAACCGAGACCGCCGTTGACGTTGTAGGTCAGCTTGGGCGACAGGCGGCCATTGACCACAAATTCCAGGCCCCCGGCATTGCTCTTGCCGGTATTGACCGGCTTGGTCACCAGCACACCATCGGCATTAAAGCTGCTGAGCGAGGTGATACTGTTGGTATTTTTACGGGCATAGGCGGTCAGGTTGTAGAAGGTCCGACCGACGACATGCTCATAGCCCAGCTCAAAGGAGTCGGTTTCCTGAGGCTTCAGGAACGGGTTACCCGTGCTGATGCGCTGGGCATCGAGGTTCCACGGGAACGGGTTCAGTTCGCGGTTGCCCGGGCGGCGAACGCGGTGCGAATAGCTGGCCCGCAGCTTTTGCGTATCGGACAGGGTATAGCCAATCGCCAGCGAGGGGTGCAGATACTCATAGGTATCCGAAGTGCGCTGGCCGGTGGTGCGCTGGTTGGTGCGGATGCGGGTGCTTTCATAGCGGGCACCCGGCAGGAAGGTCCAGTCTCCGGCCTTCCACTGATAGGTGGCATAGGCCGCCTGGGTCCGTTGCTCATATTCAAAGACGTTGGTCAGACGGGTATCGATCGTGTCCTGACCGTTGAGCAGGTTACGGTCGGAGACGCGGTAATCATAAAGGTTGTCCTGAACCTCGAAATCCAGCCCAACGTCCAGCAGGCGGTCGTTGTCCATAGGGCGGGTATAGTCAAAGCTGGCGTTGAGGCTTTCGTCTTCGCGCTGCTCCAGCAAGCGTTGGGCCGAATTCGGTGACACCGGCAGAAGATTGCGGGTCAGATAGAGCCGGTCTTCCATATCTTCGGATTGGCTACGGCGCAGGTCGAGGCGCAGCTTTTCACCCGGACGCTTGAAGGTATATTCGTAATAGGCGGCCAGACCGAGGCTCTCATTGTCCCCATCCGAGGTCACAGAGCGCGTATAGTTACGGATCAGGGTCCGGCTGTTGTCGAAGAACTGGTTGGTCTCAAACGACGAGCCCGGTCCTTTGCGGGTATTGCCGTTGACGCTCAGGCCCACCTTGGCTTCCGGCGTGAGGTTATAGTCGACCCCAAGCTGATAGGTATAGATGTCACGCTTGCCGCTAGCATCGCTGCTTTGCAGGGAACGGCTTTCTTGCTTAGTCACCGGGTCAATGCGCGTGCGATCGGTGTCGCTTTCAAAACTGCGGCGGCCATGGCGGTAGCCGAGTGAGCCGTAGAGGTTCAGCCCCTTGTCCGTCCAGGAGCCCGACACGGTCGCCACCGAGCGGCCTTCGTCGCCATAGTTCAGGCGCACAGTGGTCGAGCTTTTCTTCTGGCGGTTTTTCTTGGTGACGATGTTGATGATCCCGCCGGCCCCATCCGGGCGGAATGCCGCCGACGGGTTGGTGATCACTTCGATCTGTTCGATCTGTTCCACACCGAGGGCCTGGATCGCATCGGCGCGGGTCGCCCCGGAAAATTGGGCCGAGGGCTTGCCGTCGACGAGGATGGTGACGCTGCCTTCGCCGCGCAGGCTGACATTGCCCTCAATGTCGACATTGACCGACGGCACCTTGTTCAGGGCATCCGACAGGGTGCCCGTGGTGCTCTGAAGGTCGCGCTCGACATTATAAACCTTGCGATCAATTCGGTTCTGGATCACAGGGCGATCCGCGGTCACCGTCACTTCCTGAACTTTTTGCCCAGTAGGGGCAGCCGCTTGTGATTGGGCCAGAGCCTGGCTTGAAGCCAAGGCCATGAGGCATGCGGCCAATACGGAGTAGCTCGTACGCGCCTTGAACGAATTGCTCCCTGCGGAATGTGCGGGCATATTGATCATCGAATGTGTCCTGTCCTGATGTCGTCGCCTGTCTCGGCCATACGCCGGACAGATCTGAAAGTTTGCTGTCACTGCGATATACGCAGCTTGTGCACTGCACCCGTCACAATCGGGCATTAAATTTCAGTAATTGCGCGCATCGGGCGCATTATGGCCCCAATCCAGACACAAATGCCCGCACTCCGATAAAGTGCGAATTGATTGCATTTTCATTTGACGAAGCTGCCACCTCCCCCTATACATAATTGCGAAGCGTTCGCAATGTTGTCCTCAGGCATAGCCAAGCCGCCGGACCTTTTTGCAGCGGAGGTCCCGGATCCACGGCCCGGCCCTTGTTCGACCTTACCGGGGGAAAAGTCGCGCAAGGCGCGGCGCTTCATATGGGCAGACCCCGGACAGCCCACCGGTCAAACGGTCGGGGTCTGCCCCCTTCCCTGAGCCGGTTGCATCCCCTTGCAACCGGCTCCCCACCCCACCCTCGCTGGCCGGAGGTCAGGTCATGGCGTTGTCGTTTGCGATCCCAGAGCCCCAGTCGGCCGCAGTGCTGCGGTTTCCGATCCCGGACACACCGACCGCGACACGCCCGTCACCGGGTCCAGATTTGCCCTATCAGACCCTGCGGGATCTGACCTGTGGGGAGCGGATGGTGATCTGGGCCTTTCGCGTCCATGCCAGTGGCTGCAACGCCTGTCCGGTGATGGTGCGCACGTTCAAGGATCTGCTCGGCCCCTATGCTGAGGCCGCGTTTCGGGCCTTCAGACAGTTTGCGGAAACGCTCGACCGCACGGCCCGCCGACCGGTCCGGGTGTCCCGCCCCGGGAGCTTGCATCTGTTGCAGGATGAAAAGCTGCTGCTATGTCTGTTTGCCGCCGCCCAGGCCGGGGATCCGGACAGGTTCTGTGCCCATTTCCGCTTCCTCAGCGGCCATGAACCCCGCGAGCCCTTTGCCGCCAGCGCCCATGTGTTCGCCGAAGCCCTGCGTCTCAGAGGCAAGCCAGTTCGCGGCCCCAAGGCATTCGGCTTGGCGTGAGGATCAAGGCACGTTAAGCCTTGGGGGTTGTTCGATGACACGGAGTCGTCATGCCCCTGCTTAATCCCGACCTGCGCCTGCCAATTCGCCTGCCGGATGGCACGGTTGTACCCTATACGGTGCACCTCAAGGCGGTGCTGGACCACCCACGCATCGAGGTCGGGGACTATAGCTACTATAGCTTTTTTGAC
>JBKBWB010000244.1:0-3610 GCA_046289215.1 Asticcacaulis sp.
CGCCTTTGCTGCCAGTGAGGATGAAATTGAGATCAATGACCTGAGCCTGATGGCGAACCGGGGCGGGCGGCCTTTTACCGCGGGCCCCTTGCTCAATGTCTATAATAGCGAGTCACTGAGTGTGCTGGTCGAACGGGGGTGCCGACGGCTATGTGCCAACATTGAGCTGTCATTGGACGCATTGGGCAATATCAGCCGCCAGCATCCTGGTCTCGATCTTGAGATTTTTGCGTTTGGACGGTTACCTCTGGCTTTGTCCGGGCGGTGTTACCATGCGCGGGCCGAGGGCTTGCACAAGGATGCCTGTCGGTATGTTTGCGATTTGGATCCGAATGGGCGGCATGTTTCGACCCTCGATGGGACGGAATTTCTGGCCGTTAACGGGATCCAGACTCTGTCTTGGGGGGTGCAAACCCTCACTCATAGCGTCCAGGCCTTAAAACAGGCCGGCGTCAGCGCGCTTCGATTGTCCCCTCAAGCTGGGGATATGGCGAAAGTGATCGCGGCCTATCACGCGTTCACAGACGAACATGAAAGCCTTTCGGACTTACACAAAAGGCTGGCTCAGGCTGCTCTGCCCGGGCCGCTGATTGGGGGGTACTGGCTAGGGCAACCGGGCGCGAAGGCGGTCGGTTAAGTGTGGCGAATATCCGTGTGACAATCTGTCTGCTGTAAAAAATGAGAATAAGACTTACTCTTATTGCTAAAGAGGGAGGCCGTTATGGTTTCTAGCGCTGAACAAATGCGACACTATCAAGGGCCAGCTGTTTTTAGCTTTGGATTTCGGCCATTTTTCTTGTTTGCATCGGCATGGGCGGCCGTGAGTGTTTTGTTGTGGGTCATGACGTATGTGTCAGGTCCCTTGCTGGGAACTGCGCACCTAAGTCTAGAGTGGCACATGCACGAGATGGTCTTTGGCTATTTAGGCGGCGTGATCGCGGGCTTTTTGCTTACGGCTGTTCCGAACTGGACGGGCCGCTATCCGGTCACCGGAACACGCCTGATTGCGCTGTTTTCCTTGTGGGTTCTGGGACGTATCGTCATGTTGCTTCCTCCGTCCTTTCAAGCCGTCAGTGCGGTCCTGGACAGCCTGTTTCTCATCACACTGGCGTCTGTCATTGCTCGCGAAGTGATCACGGGCAAAAACTGGCGTAACCTGCCCGTTGCCCTGATGACCAGTCTTCTGGCGATCGCGCACATTGCGTTTCATCTGGGATGGAGAGAGATCGCGCTACACGGGGCCTTGGCTGTCGTGATGATGCTTACGGCTTTGATTGGAGGGCGGATCGTACCCAGCTTTACGCGCAACTATCTTATCAAACAAAAGTCGCCTTCGCTTCCCGCGCTTCCGGATCGCCGCGATGGCCTGGTACTGGGGATAACAGCTTTGGCGATGGCCGGTTGGGCGCTCTGGCCACATAACGCTCTGGTCGGAGGTTTATTGCTGCTTGCAGGGGCAGCCAATCTTTGGCGGCTCAGCCGTTGGCAAGGTTTACGCACACATGCAGAAGCCCTCGTATGGATCTTGCACGTGGGATATGGGTGGCTTGGCCTTGGTTTGGTTTTGCTGGGCCTATCCGGCTTAATTCCCGATTATGTGCCGCATACGGCCGGAACCCATGCGATGACGGCATGCGCTTTTGGTGTCATGACACTGGCGGTCATGACGCGGGCCAGTCTTGGGCACACAGGGCGTGTCCTTCACGCGGGAACTGGGACGGTCCTTATTTATGTCCTGATCAATCTGGCGGCCATGACCCGGGTTGCTTCGGCCTTGATCCCGGCATTGCACATTCCGTTGATGTTAATCTCTGTCAGTGCTTGGGTGTGCGCCTTTACCGCTTTTGTGTTGGTGTATGGTCCGCGTCTGCTTCAGCCCAAGCTGAGAGCGGCCTGATCCTTGCTGGGCTACATCAAACGGTCAGCCTGAGGCGTTGAGCGCAACGGCTTTGATCAGAGCTGTCACCCAACGGCCTGTGCTCAGGCTCAAGGTGTCGCAACTGGCCGAGGCGATCAGCGCTTTTAAGTGCAAGGCCCCATGGCTCAGGGTCAAACAGGATTGGCCGGGACTAAAGGGCGCGATCTGCGTGATCTGTACAGACCATTGGTTCTGAACGCTGACGCCCTCAAGTGGCGTCAGGCTGAGGCTTATGTCGCGGGCTGCGATCGAAAGGCGTGACACCCGAAGGGCAGTCAGAGGATCGCTCGCCGGTAATCTTAAAATTAGGTCGGGCGCCAATTTGGGGCGAAGATTCGTTAGCCCATCCTGAGCGATCTCAGCCCCTTGAATGTCAATCACATTGAGTGGACTGTCCTGGCCCAGCCATAGAGCCGTTTCACTGGGATGAAGTGCGTTGATCAGGCCCGATGTCGGGCCGCTTCGCCCGGCTCGAACGGCGCTCATCAACAAAAGATTGGGGCAAAGACGGATCAGATCGTTCAGATCATGACTGACAAGAATAAGACGACCGGGTGTGGTCCGCTTGTCCTCTAAGAGGGTGATCAAGGCGCGTTTACGTGTTGGATCCAAACCCGCAAATGGCTCATCAAGGATGAGCGTTCTAGGCTGCTGGATCAGCGTGCGTGTGAGGGCAACACGTCTGGCTTCACCGCCTGACAGGCGACGCGCCGGGCGATCAAGAAGTCCGCATATGTCCAGTTGTTCAGCGATTTCCACGAATAAGGCCTGAGGAAAGACGCGTTTGGTGACTTCAAAGGCGAGGCGGATGTTCTGGTTGACACTTAGGTGCGGAAACAGGCGCGGATCCTGAAAGACAACGCCCAGAGGGCGTTGATGCGCAGGCAGCGACGGGCATTCTGGACTTTGCAGAACCCGATCATCCAAGCGAAGAGTGATTCCAGAAGGCGTGAAATGTCCCGCAAGGATATCGACAAGCCGAGACTTACCGACGCCTGATGGGCCAAAAATGCCTAAGCCACCGGACTCGATCTGTAGAAGAAGTTCGGGTTGATCGACTTTGGGTCGGACATGCAAATCAAGCCAGCGCGTCATACGGAAAGGTCTCGGGATGCGGATGGCGCCGTTGTCCGACGAATCCATTGCTCAGCCCAGAACAGCACGATTAGAGACGTTGAGGCCGAGACTAGGGCCAGGGTAATTGCCAGAGATTCGGACCCAGGTGTTTGGCTGGCTTCATAGATCGCAAGGGGTAAAGTTCGGGTCTGACCCGGAATGCTGGCAACAAATGTAACTGTCGCACCAAATTCCCCCATTGCCTTGGCCAGTGCCAGACTGATTGCCGCGAGGATGCCTGGCAGGGCCTGAGGTAAACTCAGCCTCAAGAGCCGCTGCATAGGGCTAAGGCCCAGAGTGGCGGCCATCTGATCCAGTGCGGGATCGAGCGACTCAAACGTGAGGCGCCCAGTCCGAACAAGAAGCGGAAAACCCATGACCGCCGCGGCAACGGCAGCACCCGACCAGTGAAACGCCAGCGGAATGCCAAATTGGTCTAAAAGCGTGCCAACCGGACTGGCAGGGCCAAGCAGGAGCAACAGGCTGTAACCCGTAACCACAGGCGGCAAGATCAGTGGAAGGTTGGTCAGGGTGGCGACGGTCTCTTTTAAACGAGATGCGGTGCGTGCTAGCCAC
>JBKBWB010000245.1:0-3605 GCA_046289215.1 Asticcacaulis sp.
GCCAGGCCTTTTCAACCGCCGGATCGCCGGTATTGACCCGGGCCTTCACCACCTTGTCGAGCGAGATATCGACATGGTCCGTGGAATAGAACCAACCGCGCCAGAACCAGTCCAGATCAACCCCCGAAACCTCTTCCATGGTGCGGAAGAAGTCATAAGGCGTCGGACGCTTGAAGCGCCAGCGGCGGGCATATTCGCGGAACGCATCGTCAAACAGCTCGCGGCCCATCACGGTCTCGCGCAGGATGTTCAGCGCAGTCGCCGGCTTGGCATAGCCATTGGCCCCAAACTGGACCAGCGAGTCCGACTGGACCATCAAGGGCACCTGGTCCTTGCTGACCATATATTCGACGATGTCCTTGGGCTCGCCCCGGCGAACCGGATACTTGGCATCCCAACGCAGCTCCGCCTGATACTGCACAAAGGTATTGAGCCCTTCGTCCATCCAGGTCCATTGCCGCTCATCGGAGTTGATGATCATCGGGTACCAATTGTGCCCGACTTCATGGATGATCACCCCGATCAGACCGTATTTGGTGCGGTCCGAATAGGTCAGCTCGCCGGTCTTCTTATCCTTGACCGGGCGCGGACCATTGAAGCTGATCATGGGATATTCCATCCCGCCGACCGGGCCATTGACGGACCAGGCGGTTTCATAGGGATAGGGCAGACCAAAGTCGCCATAGACCTTGATGGTATGCACAATCGACTTGGTCGAATAGGCATCCCACAGCGGACGCGCTTCCTTGGAGTAAAGCGACTGAGCCATCACGAGGGGCGCGGCCGCATAGTCTTGCTGGACCCCTTGGGCGTCCCAGACGAACTTGCGCGAGGTGGCAAAGCCAAAATCGCGGACATTTTTGGCGGTAAAGTGCCAGGTCTTGGGCGCCCCGGGCGCCTTGGCCTTTTCTGCTGCTGCCGCCTCTTCAGGCGTGACGATATAGACCGGGGCCTTTGCGGTCTTGGCCTGTTCAAAGCGGGCCTTCTGGGCCGCGCTCAGCACCTGATCGGCATTGGCCAGGGTTCCCGTGGCCCCGACAACGTGATCGCCCGGCACCGTCAGGCGCACATCATAATCGCCAAACTCCAGCGTAAACTCGCCAGAACCGAGGAAGGCCTTGTTATGCCAGCCTTCGTAATCGGAATAAACCGCCAGACGGGGGAACCACTGGGCCCCCAGGAACAGACAGTTCCCATCTTCGTCAGGCTTGGTGAAGCATTCATAGCCGCTGCGCCCCCCAACAATCCGGGTCTCGATCATCGGCACGGTCCAGGTGATGGTAAAGCGCGTGGATGCGCCCGAAGCGACCGCCTCGTTCAGATCAACCCGCAGCAGGGTATCCACGACCTTGAACGGCACGGGCCGCCCCTTGTCATCGGTGATCTTCAGGTTCGAGAACCCGCCGTCCCAGGTCTTCATCCGCTCGGCCCGGGTGATTTCGCCGGTCGAGACCTGGGCGTTCTCCCCGACGGTGCGGGTCATTTCCGCAATCGAGTCGCGCTTGAAGATATTGTGGTCCAGCAACATCCACAGAAACGGCAGATCGTCCGGGCTGTTGTTCTGATAGGTGACCGTGGCGGTCCCGGTGATCGTGCGCTTGGCCTCATCAAGGCTGGCATCGATCTTATAGTCCACCTTTTGCTGCCAGTAGCGCTTGCCCGGCGCGCCCGAGGCATTGCGATACTCATTCGGGGTCGGCCAGTCTTCGTTTTCCAACTGACGGAACTTATCTTCGATCGGCGCCTTGGTCTGGCTGAGCGGATTGGCCAGCGCAACAGCGGGCACAAGGGCCGTAGCCAAAACCAGGCTGATCAATGACGTGGACGTTTTCACCCGCAACCCCTGCTTTTATAATCTTGAGGCAGGGAGCCTAGCGCGTCAGAATTGTGGCGCAAAGTGGGCATTGCCACATGACGGAAACTTAATTTTCCGGCTCAGTTGAAAAACACGTGCCACATCAGGCGCCCGGGCAGCAGGGTAAACAAACCCGCGATCACCAACGCGCCGATGAATAAGCCGTAGACCGCCTTTTTATGCGCCTTGATGTCATGGCGGCGCGCCGCCGCTATCACGCCGGGCACGGCAATCACGGTCAAGGCCGACAGACCGTGGATCGGGCTATACATCTTGCCATTGAGGCCGACGATCCAGAAACTGGAGACGGCGGTGATCAGCATCAACACACACCAGCTCCAGCCCAAAACACGATGCACCGTGGCGCCCTTTGGGCCGATGAATTGCAAAAGACCGATGAAAAAGGCCCCCATGGCAGCGGCCACATGGATCTGGACCTGCAAACTGGCGCGGGCCAAAACGGAAAGGTCCGGCCATTGTGGCGCACTATAGGCCGACAGCTGAACCCAGCCCAAAATCTCCTTCACGGGCACCCCAGCGACAAGAGCGGACACAAACACAACAGCCGTCAGGATGGCCAAACCGCTGACGAATTGAGCAAAAATCTGGCGGACATTCGATGACATGGAAACAGGCTCCCTCGGGTGGACGTTGCGTTCAACTGGGGGCCGGTCTAAGCCTGAACGAACAGAACGGGGGCGGGGATACGTCAGGTGAGCAGGCCCATTCGTGAAATGCCGGATCAGACGGCTCACGCTTCGCCAATAACCGGCCCCAAAGGCCTGCTGCCTTGCATGCGGGATCAAATCCGCGCCTTCGTGATCACCTTGGCCGTCGCACTGGTGCTCAGTCTGGCCGGGGCCTTTGGGACGCATGACCTTTCGTTCCTGCATCGCCTGACCTATTGGGTGGCCATGGGTCTGTGCGGGACGTTTCTGGCGGTCGGCATCGCCTGGGCGATCGAGCGGGCTGGCTGGTTCAATCGCTGGCCCGCAATCGAATTTATCGTGATCTGCCTCAGCGTAACCCCGCCCCTGTCTGTGGCGATCTGGTGGCTGACCAATTTATGGTTTGGTCGCGCCCATAGCCTTTATAGCGAAATCAGCTTTTTCTTTATGCCCACCTTAACGGTCACGGTCGTGATTGCAGGCCTGACCTATCTCAGTGAGCGGCGACCGATTGAAACATCGGGTCCCCCCAAGGGAGCCCCAGAGACGCTGGCGAACGCCCCCCTGACCGAAGGGGCCGAAAGGTTTCGGGCACGATTGCCCTTTAAGTTCCAGTCCGCTGAGCTCTATGCCGTCAGCGCTGAAGACCATTATTTGCGAGTCCACACGAGTGCCGGAGAGCACCTGATCCTGATGCGCTTGGGGGATGCTGTCGGTGAACTGGCGGGCATTGCCGGAGCACGCACCCACCGCTCCTGGTGGGTCGCCCGAGAAGCCATTGTCGGGGCCGAACGCCAAGAGGGCAAGGTCACCCTTAAGTTGAAGTCCGGCCTGCTGGCCCCTGTCAGCCGCACCTATGTCCGGGCTTTACGCGACGACGGCTGGTTTCACGACTGAGCGACAAACCGGGCGCGGTTGACTCGCCATTCCTCTGCGGTCTGGCCCCAGATGTCCACCACCAAGGTCTCATAAGGGGCAGGCAGTTTTCCCGGCCCACGATTGACCGACCCCAGCTTTCGCGCCACCGCTTGAGAGCCGAGATTATCCGGCGCAATGGTATGGATCACATCCGTCCAGCCCAG
>JBKBWB010000246.1:0-3604 GCA_046289215.1 Asticcacaulis sp.
TTTGCCCCCTCGCCCACCGGTTATTTGCATATTGGCGGGGCGCGCACGGCCCTGTTCAACTGGTTATACGCAAAGGCGCGAAACGGAAAGTTTCTTCTCCGGGTTGAAGATACTGACCGCGAACGCTCGACCGAAAGCGCGGTTCAGGCGATTTTTGACGGACTGGACTGGCTGGGTCTGCAAGCGGATGAACCGCCGGTGTTCCAATTTGCCCGCGCCGATCGCCACCGGGCCGTCTTGCAAACCCTGTTAGAGACGGGACGCGCCTATCGCTGCTTTATGAGTGCCGAAGAGACCGAGGCCGCGCGCGAAACTGCCCGCGCCCAGGGCCACGCTCTGCGCTCAAGCTGGCGCGACCGCACCCCAGACGCCGACCAGATTGCCCAACCGCATGTGATCCGCTTCAAAGGGCCGCTTGAAGGCGAGGTTCTGGTCGCCGATGCCGTCCAGGGCGATGTGCGCTTTAATGCCCGGGATCTCGATGATCTGGTGCTGCTGCGCTCCGATGGCGCGCCCACCTATAATCTCGCGGTCGTCGTCGATGACCACGACATGGGCGTGACCCATGTGATTCGCGGCGATGATCACCTCAACAACGCGGCCCGCCAGTCGCTGATCTATGATGCGCTCGACTGGGCCCGTCCGGTATTTGCCCACATCCCGCTGATCCACGGGCCGGATGGGGCCAAGCTGTCCAAGCGGCATGGCGCACAGGCGGTCGGAGATTATGACGCCATGGGCTATTTGCCCGAGGCCATGCGCAACTATCTGGTCCGGCTGGGCTGGAGCCATGGCGATGCGGAAATCTTTGGTGATGATGAGGCGATTGCCTGGTTTGACCTTGACGGCATTGGCCGGGCCCCGGCGCGGCTCGACTTTGACAAGCTGGCCTTTGTCAACGCCCACTGGATGCGCGAGGCCGACCCGGCACGGCTAGAGGCGCTGGTGATCGCTCATCTTGAGGCCGCTGGGGAAACCCCGTCCAATACGGCCCGCGCGCGGGTTCAACGGGCGATTCCCCTGGTGATCGAGCGGGCCAAAACCGTGCCGGATCTGGTCGAACAGCTACGCTTTGCCCTTGCATCATCGCCTTTAGTCTATGATGACAAAGCCCAAAAGTCGCTTAATGACGAAGCCAAGGGCCGTATATCACGGCTAATTCCGGATATTTCATCTCTTGACGAATTCTCTCCGGATGCGCTTGATGCCGCCCTCAAAGCCTTTGCGGAAAAGGAAGGGATCGGGTTCGGCAAGATTGGTCCGGTGGTCCGGGCGGCCCTGACCGGCGGATTGGTGGCTCCGGATCTGGGCAAAACCCTGTCGGCACTGGGCAAGGAAGAAAGCCTCAATCGTCTTAACGATGCGCTTTCCGTTTCCGTTTAAAGGCTTATAAACAATCCGTGCGATTTATCGCAGTGCAATAACGCTCTCAGACGAAGGATGACAGCCATGGCGCAATCCCCAACGTCCACCGGACCGGCGAAACTGACCCTGGGTGACAAGGTCATTGAAATGCCGGTTCATGCCGGGACCCTTGGCCCCGATGTCATCGACATCCGCAAGCTTTACGCCGAGACCGATGCCTTCACCTACGATCCAGGCTTCACCTCGACGGCCGCATGCGAAAGCAAGATCACCTTTATCGACGGCGACAAGGGTGTGCTGCTGCACCGGGGCTACCCGATCGATCAACTGGCGGAAAAGTCGAGCTTCCTCGAAGTCTGTCATTTGCTGCTCGAAGGTGAACTACCGAGCGCGGCGGAATTTGCCGAATTTGAGCGCGACATCACCTATCACACCATGCTGCACGAGCAGTTTGATCGCTTCTTCCAGGGCTTCCGCCGCGATGCCCACCCGATGGCGATCATGACAGGGGCCGTGGGCGCTTTGTCGGCCTTCTATCACGACAGCCTCGACATCCATGACGCCCATCAGCGGATGATTTCAGCACACCGTCTGATTGCCAAGATGCCGACGATTGCCGCCCGCGCCTACAAGTACTCGGTCGGGCAGCCGTTCGTCTATCCGCGCAACGACCTCAGCTATTCGGAAAACTTCCTGCGGATGTGCTTTGCGGTCCCGGCCGAGGAATACAAGGTCAATCCGGTCCTGGCGCGGGCCATGGACCGCATCTTTATTCTGCACGCCGACCACGAACAGAACGCCTCGACCTCGACGGTGCGATTGGCCGGATCGTCTGGGGCCAACCCGTTCGCCTGTATCGCCGCAGGTATCGCCTGTCTGTGGGGCCCGAGCCATGGCGGGGCCAACGAAGAAGCCCTGAACATGCTGCGCGAAATCGGGACGGTCGACCGCATCCCGGAATTCGTTCAGGGCGTGAAAGACAAGAAATACCGCCTGATGGGCTTTGGCCATCGGGTCTACAAGAACTACGATCCGCGTGCCAAGGTGATGCAAGCCACTTGTCAGGAAGTGCTTGAAGCCATTGGCAATCCGAACGATCCGCTGCTGCAGGTCGCCAAGGAACTCGAGCGCATTGCTCTGTCGGATGACTATTTCATCGAGCGCAAGCTCTATCCGAACGTTGATTTCTATTCCGGCATCATTTTGTCGGCGATGGGCTTCCCGACCACCATGTTCACGGTGTTGTTCGCGCTGGCTCGGACCGTCGGCTGGATTTCGCAATGGAAAGAAATGATCGAGGATCCGTCGCAAAAGATCGGTCGCCCGCGTCAGCTCTATACTGGTGCCGTCCAGCGCGACTACGTTCCGTTCGATCAGCGCGGCTAAGCCCCCCGAAGACCGGGATAAACAAAACCCCTCCGCAGTCCGCTGCGGAGGGGCTTTCTATGACCGAGGGGTATGCCGCTCAGTCCAGGACATTCAGACGTGTCGGACTTTCATAAAGTCCATCACCGCCCGGGCCGCCAGCTCTGACGGGTCCGGCCCACCCCGGCCCATCTTGATCAGGGCCTCAGTCTGTTCGCGGATCTGGGTAGCCCGCAAGGCCGGATTGTTGAGCCGCTCCAGCACCGCCTCGGCCAAGGCCTCGGGCGTGCAGCCGGACTGCACAAATTCCGGGGCCACCGCGCGACCGGCCGCAATGTTGAACATGGTTATAAAGGGCAAGGTCAGGATCAGCTTCAGCAGCCAATAGGTCATGGTGCCGACGCGATAGCCGACCACCATCGGACATTCGGCAATCGCCAACTCGGTCGAGACGGTGCCGCTACAGGCCAGAGCCACGGTCGCCGCCTTCATGGCGTCGTGCTTGTCGCGTTCTCCGCGCACCAGATGCACCCGCATCGGCCAGGTGGCGACAAGGCCTTCGACCTGACCTGAAACGGTTTCGGCCAGTGGCATCAAAAATTGCACATCCGGACGCGCCTGTTTGATCCGGCGGGCCGCCAGCTCGAACACCGGCATCATGCGGGCGATTTCTGAGGGGCGGCTACCCGGCAGGATCATCACACTGGCCTGATCGGCGTCCCAGCCCATGGCTTGACGGAAGCGGTCAGGGTCGGCGGCGCTGAGATCCACTTCCAGCGCGGGATTACCGACAAAGACGGTCTTCAGGCCTTCTTTTTCAAACCACGGCGGGTCAAACGGATGCAAGGCCAGCAACAGATCAACCGTCCGCGCC
>JBKBWB010000247.1:0-3598 GCA_046289215.1 Asticcacaulis sp.
GGGGCACCTCCCCGCCGCGACCGGCAGGGAGGAGAGTTTCACACCGTCATCCTCGGGCGCAGACCCGAGGATCTGAGCTGGCGGCAAAGAAGGGCCCTCGGATCAAGTCCGAGGGTGACGAACACCTGTTTAACCTCTGTGGCCCGTCCTAGGTCGGAAAAGCGCCCTAGCTGCGGCGGCTGACGGCGAAGTCGGCGAGGTCGCAAAGGGCGGTACGCCAGGGGCCATCGGGGAAGCGGCTGAGCGCGGCCTTGGCGCTGTCGGCATAGTCGGCGGCGAGGTCAAAGGTGGCCTGAAGCGCGCCGCTGCCGACAATCAATTCCCGCGCCCGGCGGAAATCGCCCTCGACCTGCTCGCAGCGGCCCACGGCCCGGTCCCAGAAGGCGGCTTCGCGCCCATGGGTGCGCGCCACGGCCAGGATCAGCGGCAAGGTGGCCTTGCCTTCGCGGAAATCATCGCCCGCCGTCTTGCCCAGATCCTCGGTCGCGGCCCCATAATCGAGGGCATCGTCGACGAGTTGGAAGGCAATGCCCAGCGCCAGACCATAGTCGCGCAAGGCGCTCACGGCCTCAGGATCCGCCCCCGCCGCCACCGCCCCGCTTTCGGAGGCCGCGGCAAACAGCTCGGCGGTCTTGGCGCTGATGATGCGGATATAAACCTCTTGCGAGAGATGCATGTCAAAGGCTCGGGTCAGCTGCATGACCTCGCCCTCGGCGATCACGCTTGAGGCCCGCGACAGGATCGCCAGAGCGCGCAGGGACTCGGTCTCGACCATCAGCTCAAAAGCGCGGGCGAACAGGAAATCCCCGACCAGCACGCTTGACGGTGCCCCCCAGATCAGGTGGGCCGCAACCTTGCCCCGGCGCAACTGGCTGACGTCGACAATGTCGTCGTGCAGCAAGGTGGCGGTGTGAATGAACTCGACGGCGGCTGCCAGTTTGCACTGGTTGGTCTCGTCCGGGGCGGCCCCGGCCAGACGCGCGGCGGCCACAGTCAGCAGCGGACGCAGGCGTTTGCCGCCTGCCGAAATCAGATGCTCCGCCAGGGCCGGGATCACCGCCACCTCGCTTTGCATCCGGTCCCGGATCAGGGCATCCACCACAATCATGTCCGGCCCGGCCAGCCCAATCAGGGCTTTGACATCGCCCTTGGGGCGAGCGGGGGCGACATTCACGGCATCCACAACAGCGACTCCAGACTTGCGTTGCTCTGCAACTGCCCTGATTACAGCTTTTTGACAAGCGGTTTACGGCGCGAACCGGGGCATGGACTTCCGTAGCGGGAGGATGACCCCGACGTCTTTCGCCCGCCCCTGCGACCAATGCGCACAGCGTAATGAAAAAGGACCCTGATGTGACCCCGTCCGACCCCACAATGCCCCCGAAAGAGGCGACGATGGATCCGTCGCCGGTCGAAACGCTGCTGGGCGGACAGGTGGTGATCCGTCAGAGCCCAGACGGCTATCGCGCGGGCATGGACGCGGCCTTGTTGGCGGCGGCGTGTGGCCCCGCGCCGGGGGAGCGCGCGGCTCGCGACGGGATCGAGCTGGGCTGTGGGCCGGGGGCGGCCTTGCTTCAGGTGGCGCGCCGTCAGCCTGACCTAAACCTGACCGGGCTGGACATCGACCCCGCCGCCCTGTCGCTTGCGCAAGATAATATTGCGGCCAATGGGCTGGCCGATCGCGTGTCGGTGCATGCGGGCGATATCGCCGCGGGCTTTGCCGCGACGGGGCTGGCACGGGCGGGTCTGGTGTTCTGTAATCCGCCCTTTTTCGACCATCCGGCCCAGATGCGCGCGCCCAAGGCCGCCCGCGAACAGGCCTGGATGAACACGGCGGGGCTGGTGGTCTGGTGCGCCTTTGCCCTGGCGGCCTGTCGGGACGGCGGCCAGATCGTGTTTATCCACCGGGCCGACCGGCTTTATGACCTGCTGAATGGCCTGTCACCCAAGGCCGGGTCGTTTCAGATCCGCCCGGTGCAGAGCTTTGCCGGGGATCCGGCCAAGCGGGTGATCGTGCGGGCCCAGCGGTTGGGCAAGGCGCCGCTAAGACTGCTGGCCCCGCTTGTGCTGCATACGGATCGCACCGAGGCGGACGGTTCGGGCCGCGTGGGCCACAGCCCCGAGGCCGAGGCCATCCTCTATGGCCGCGCCGGGCTTGAGTGGCTCTAGGCGGCGTAGGCGCTGAGGGCCGCAAGCGCCAGATCAAAGCCGCTGAGGTCGCCATAAAGCTCCGGTGTAACCACGACATAGAGCTTGCGGGTTTCCGCCCACAGCATGGCTGTTTCCGGAAGGCCAAAGTCCTCGACCTGGAGCCCCCAGGAGTCGCGCAACACCCCCGCCTCGTCCTGGACCAGCCCGAACAGCGCCCCGACCCGGTCGACGTGGTCGGCGTCCTCGTCCTCGGCCACGTTCATATAGGCGACGACAGGCTTGCCTAGGGCGGCCGCCACTCCGACCTCAAAGGCGGTCCCCGGATCGGCCCCCACCCCGCGCCAGGGCGTCAGATTGGCCAGCACCGCATCGGCAGTGCGCAAGGCGGCCATGCGCTGGGCATAGAGCTGGCGGGCGGTCAGCTCGCTGGCTTCGGGCATGGGCGGCAAGGTATCGAAGGGATCGATGGGGATCAGCCCCGCCGCCGTCACCCGCTCTTGCCGCGTCTGGCAATGGGCGGCGGCATTGGGGAACCAGACGTCCGGTCCGGCGAGATAGACGCTGCGGACCGGCTTCATTGGCCCGTCCCTTCGCCCAGATTTCGGCCCACGGCCTCTTCTTCTAGGTGTCGGCCCACGGCCTCGATCCCGCGCAGGCCAAGGCGGGTGCGCCGGGCCAGAAGATCGGGACTTCCGGCGCGATAATCGGCCATCAGGCTGCGGACAAAATCGCCCGATTGCACGTCCTTGAGCACGCCCTGCATCTGAGCCTCGCTCTCGGCATTGATGATGCGCGGCCCGGTCAGATAGGCCCCATATTCCGCCGTGTTGCTGATCTTGGAAAAGGCCCCGGCGATACCGCGCGCCGCCATCAGATCGACCACCAGCTTCAGCTCATAGAAACATTCGAACCAGGCGACTTCGGGCGGATAGCCCGCCTTGACCAGGGTCTCAAACGCCGTGTCGACAAGGCTTTGCACCCCGCCGCACAAGACCACCTGTTCGCCGAACAGATCGCACTCGCATTCGTCCTTGAAGGTGGTTTCAAGGATCGCCTTGCGCCCACAGCCGAGACCGGCGGCATAGCTGAGACCCAAGGCATGAGCGGTGCCGGTGGCGTCCTGATGGACCGCAAACAGGCAAAAGGTCCCCTCACCGGCCACATAGAGGTCGCGGATGCGCGGGCCGATCCCCTTGGGCGAGGCCAGGATCACATCGACCCCCGGCGGCAGGGCGACTAGGCCGAAATGTACCGACAGACCATGGGCAAACACCAGCGCCTGGCCGGAGCGCAGATGCGGCAGGATGTCGGTGGCGAACAGATCCTGATGGCCTTCGTCCGACACCATCACGGCGATGACCTCGGCCCAGGCGACCCCCGAGGCGGTCTCGATCACCGTAAACCCGTCGGCCTCGGCGCGCGCGCGGCTGGACGAGCCGGGTTTCAG
>JBKBWB010000248.1:0-3589 GCA_046289215.1 Asticcacaulis sp.
GCGCAGCGGACGGAACACCCCATCCGACGCCAGCATCAGGTGACCCCGTGTCACCCAAAGATGCCCATTCACGCAAACCAGATCCGACGACAGGCCCCGGAACAGGGTTTTGACACGCGCGGGCACCAAGGCCCCCCGGCCGCCCTCCCCTTCGGGATCAAAGGCCATGACCCAGTCATCGACCATGATCTCTTCAATCGGCAACTCCCGCCCATCCGCCATGAGAATCGGTGTCCCGGCCAGAAAACAGTGCTGCGACATCGTCACCTCCCCTTTACACGCGATCTATACCGGAAATCACGCGACGGTAAGGGGCATCTCGTCGCTCTGGTTGAGCCCCCGTTTCGTCTCCCGCCCCGCCACAACCGAGTGTTCGGATTAGACCGGCTGTGTCCATCCGCGGCGGGGATAGGGTTTGGCGATGAGCCAAGCCCATGCATCCCAGCCCGTCAGTCCCTCAGCCAGGCACGCCTCGACAAAGGTGCGGCTGACCCAGAGTTCATCTGGGTAATAGGGCAGACGGAACAGATGCAGATCCTCGGGCAGATCCGTTCGAAAGACAAAGCGTCCCCCGTCGATATAGCCATGGTCATAAATGTCGTCCGGAATGGTGCGATTCGTTGAAAGTGGCCCCTCAACGCTGGGCGGCAGAACAACGTCAAACATTGAACTCCAACCGCCCACGGTCCGCTTGCGATCGAGCGCATCGGCAAAACGGATCACATCGGCATAGATATAGTCCTTGAGAACCTCAATCCGGTCCGGATAGTCCAGCACCACCGCGGCCGGAACACAATCCAGGGTGCCGGGCCCACACAGGCGATGGATCAGGGCCTGGGCCCGGGGACCGAGTATTATCCCCCCCCCTCCCCGTGACCTTCGAAATCCAAAGGCACCTGGGTCTTGGTGACCTGGGCTCGGAAGCGATAGTCACCCAGGGACTTGTCAAACCCAGACCCGACCGTCAGATCATCATATCCCCGACGTTGTAGATCCGGATTGGCAAACGGACCCGGTTTATCGAACATGCGCATGCAACGCTCATCAACCAAAGAAAAAATTTTGGGCCGATAAGGTCCACGCGTCGCATCATATCGTTTCAAATCCAGACAATAATAGGGCAGGTCCAGCGCCTTGGGATCAAAGCGTTTCATGCGGCGCGCTCCCGAAAAGTCCGCGAGCAATTGTGGACGCGAAGCCCCCCGGCAATAAAGGTATGCAGGCCTTCGACCTCGAAATTATAAATCTCCTGTTCCTGTGTCGTGTCCGGGACATAGGCCGCAATCGCCAGCCGCGTGATGGGCACATCGGTTCCGTCCGCCGCCACCAGCGACCAGCGGGCCCCCGCGACGGATTGCGCCAGCGGCCGATCCGGGTGGGGTTTGGCGTCATTGGGGATAATCTCGCGCAGCGGACGGAACACCCCATCCGACGCCAGCATCAAGTGGCCCCGTGTCACCCAAAGATGCCCATTCACGCAAACCAGATCCGACGACAGGCCCCGGAATAGGGTTTTGACACGCGCGGGCCCCAAGGCCCCCCGGCCGCCCTCTCCATCGGGATCAAAGGCCATGACCCCGTCATCGACCATGATCTCTTCAATCGGCAACGCCCGCCCATCCGCCATGAGAATCGGTGTCCCGGCCAGAAAACAGTGCTGCGACATCGTCCCCTCCGCTTTACACGCGATCTATACCGGAAATCACGCGACGGTAAGGGGCATCTCGTCGCTCTGGTTGAGCCCCCGTTTCATCTCCTGCCACAGGAACCGGCAGGCGGTAACGACAACCTAGCGCTTGAGGGGGCGGGTCAGGGCCTTGGTGTCTTTGTCGTCGAGCATGCGGGTCTGGGCACCGTGGCCGTCGGTGACATAGTCATCGCCCAGAATGGCCGCGCCATTGCCGGGCTGATAGACCTTGCCGTCGCAGAAGAAGTAGCGCGTCGTCACCTCTTTGGCGTCGGCGTTCGGGCCTTCGAGGAAGGCATGACGAAGATAGCTGATCGAGGTTTCACGGATCACATAGGCGCGTGGGCTGATCACGGAGAGCTGGGTTTCCATCATGCCCCCCTCGCCGCCATCGACGCGAACCAGATGGGCGAGCCCCGCCTTGGTGTTATAAACCCGCCACTCACCGCCTTCGCTGGTGATCACAGTGGTGACCGCAAAGGTGCGGCTCGGCTTAGCCGGAAGCGGCTTGCGGCTGAGGGCATCGAGCGCCTCGATCGGACAGACAAAGGGCTTTGCCGCCGGTTTGGTGGTCGAAGGCTGGGTTGCGGCCTGGGCCGAGATCGCGCCCGCAAAAGCCAAGGCCACGAGCCCCGCGCCTGTATAGAATGTCGTCTTGATCATGGGTCTCCCTCCCCCGGTTTTAGTCACCCGGAGCCGCAATCTGCCCCGGGCGCTTCGTCTTAGATATTGGCCAGCACGTGGTCGGCGGCCGAGACCTTGAACTCGCCCGGGGCCTCGACAAACAGGTGCGTGACCACCCCATCCTTGGCCACAAGCGCAAAGCGTTGCAGGCGCTCGCCCATGCCAAAGCCGGTGCCGTCGAGCACAAGGCCCGTGGCACGGGCAAAGGCCCCGTTGCCATCGGCCAGCATCAGTACGGCCTCGCCGCTGTTCTGGTCCTTGGCCCAGGCATTGAGGACAAAGGCATCATTGACCGAGATACAGGCCACCGTATCCACACCCTTGGCGGCAAAGGCGGCGCGCTGCTCGACAAAGCCCGGCAGGTGACGCGCCGAACAGGTCGGGGTAAAGGCTCCCGGCACCGCAAACAGCACCACGGTCTTGCCGCCAAACACGGCCTCGGTCGTGATCGGCTTGGGGCCTTCATCATAGGTATGCAGGCTGACTGAAGGCAGGCGGTCACCAATCGAAAGCGTCATGATCTGGGCTCCATAGGGCGCGAAGGGGCAGTAGCCAGGACCATCCTAATGCCCCGGCAACAACGGTCGCTCGACCGTCGCCCTCCCAGATAGGCGGTCTTTGGGGGCAATCCAAGCCGAAAGCGACTTCCCCTGTGCGTTGTGTCTTGCCTTTGCCCGCGCCCTGTCCAAGATAGGTTTATGCGCCGCTCCACGACCCCCTCTTCGTCCGCGCCCGCCAGCCTCGCCGGGCAACTGCTGATCGCCATGCCGGGCATGAACGATCCACGCTTTGCCCACAGTGTGATCCTGTTGTGCGCCCACGATGAGGAACACGCCATGGGGATAGCGCTCAACACGCCGATGCGGGGTATTTCCGTTGAAGGCCTGTTGCGGCAATTGGGGATCCCCAATGAGGCCCTTGCGGACCCGGATCAGGCGGTGCTGTTCGGGGGGCCCGTGGAAAATGAACGCGGCTTTGTGCTGCACAGCCTCGATTGGCACCGCGATGGCATGACCTTGCCGGTCTCGCCGGGGGTAGGTCTGACCGCGGCCCGCGACATTCTGGAGGATATGGGCCAGGGCGCCGGACCGCACCACAGCTCGGTCGCCGTGGGCTATGCCGGATGGGGGCCAGGCCAGCTCGAAGAAGAGCTCAGGGCGAATGCCTGGCTCACCTGCGCGGCCTCACGCAGCCTGATCTTTGACGATCGCTATGATG
>JBKBWB010000249.1:0-3577 GCA_046289215.1 Asticcacaulis sp.
CGAGCCGGTGCGGCGAATATCGAGGCGGACCGAGGCATAGAACTTCAGCGCGTTGCCACCGGTGGTGGTTTCCGGCGAGCCGTACATCACCCCGATCTTCATCCGGATCTGGTTGATAAAGATCACCAGACACTTGGACTTGGAAATCGAGCCGGTCAGCTTGCGCAGGGCCTGGCTCATCAGACGCGCTTGCAGGCCGGGCAGGCTGTCGCCCATGTCCCCTTCGATTTCCGCCTTGGGCGTCAAGGCCGCGACGGAGTCGATCACCACCACATCCACGGCGCCCGAGCGCACCAGAGTATCGGTGATTTCCAACGCCTGTTCCCCGGTATCGGGCTGGGAGACCAGCAGATCATCCAGATTGACCCCGAGCTTCTGGGCATAGGAGGGATCGAGCGCATGTTCCGCATCGACGAAGGCCGCCGTGCCGCCGGCCTTCTGGATTTCCGCGACCGTGTGAAGGGCCAGAGTGGTTTTGCCCGAGCTTTCCGGGCCAAAGATTTCGATCACCCGCCCCTTGGGCAGACCGCCGATCCCGAGGGCAATATCCAGCCCCAACGATCCGGTCGAGACCGACTCGATCTCCACGACCTTGCCGCCCGAGCCAAGCTTCATCACGGAGCCCTTACCAAAGGCCCGGTCAATCTGTGCCAGCGCGGCTTCGAGCGCGCGCTGCTTGTCTGATTCTTCTTTTCCCACGAGTTTCAATGCTGCCTGTGACATGAATCCGACCCCTTGTGTGACACGATTCCCGGATGATGCGCCCGACCAGAACGCCCCGCCCGACAGGGATTGTCGTACATGCTTTGTTCCATGTTCGCAAGATGTTCTTTTCAGCCGCCCTGCTCGTCTCTGGGGGAACAGGCCTCACTCCCGCCTGAATTGGGTCTATGCTAGGGATGATTGTGTCAGAATGGGGGGAAAGCCGATGCGCCGCACCACGTCGAGGATCCGTTCCTGGATCGGCCTGTGTCTGATCGCCGTCTGCACCGTCAGCGGTCTGAGCGGCCAAGGCCTCGCCGTACACGCTCAGAGCCTTCCCCAAGCGGTTACGTCCACACCAGAAGCCGCCCCGGTTCAGACCGTGGATGTCGTCAGCAGTCGCGCGGGTCCGCTGGTCTGGACCGTCGAAAACGACAACGCCCGGCTCTATCTGATCAGCGACATCTCCCCTGTCCCGGCCGCGGCCAAATGGGACGAAGCGCGCGTGGCCCGGCTGGTGGGCGAGGCTCAGACGGTGATCTTGCCCCACCGGGTCCGGGGCGGCCTGCCAGAGCTGCTGCGCATTCTGACGATCGAGCGCGGCGTGGTCTTCTTGCCCGGCAAGACCCACCTGAATGATACTCTTTCGCCCGAGGATCGCACGCGCCTTGCGGCGGCAATTGAAAAGGCCCGCGGGAAGCCCAAGGACTTTGAAAAACTGCGCCCGGGCTTTGCCGGGGTGATGCTCACCAGCCGCTTTATTAAATCCTTTGACCTCAATGAGGGCACGGACCCCGAAGCGTTTGTCGAAAAAACCGCCCGCAAGGCCCGCAAAAAGGTCTTACGGATTGGCAATTTACCCTTGTTGCCGCTCGTCAAAGCCTTGGGCAAGGCTCCGCCGGAAAGCCAACTGGCCTGCCTGCGTCATAGTATGAGCCAAGTGGAACGCGGTCCCGATGAACCGCGCGACGCCGCCATGCGCTGGGCCCGCGGGCAATTGCCGCGCAAAGACTTGACCGTCACCGACGCCGCTGTACGGGCTTGTTTCGGTAATATTGCGCAGTTTCGGGATTTGTCCACGCGCATGGAAGGCGACTGGCGCAAACAGGCCGCTAGGGCTATGAACACGCCCGGCGTCACCTTGATGGTCGTCCCGGCGGGTGCGCTGATCAGCTCACAAGGCCTGCTTGATTATCTTGACCATGAAGGCCATACCATTCGGGGCGCGAACTGGCGCTGAATCCTCTGTGCCTCAGAAGCGGTGGCGGACTGAGAAGTTCCAGTAGGCCAAGCGCATATCCCGACGGCCAAACTCACGGTCATAGCTGACGGAGATGTGGGTGCGAGGGCCATCGACCCGAAGGCCAATTCCCGCCTCATACCAGTCCCGATCACCGAGGATCTCTTCCCTGCGAATAATTTGAGCCGTATCGCTGGTATTGAGATCCGAAAAGACCGGATAGACCGCCGAGGTGACCGATTGCTCAGAGACCACCGCCATAGACAGACTGGGGCGAATGCGCCAATCCGCTGAGGCATGGACGGGACGCGGGGCCAGTTTAAGCCCCATGCGCCACTGTTGACCTTTCATGGTCTGGCGCGGAACATCGCCGAAGGAAACCGCGCCCTTTTCGACAAATTGCGGCAAGTTGACGTAGGACTGACTGAAGCTGAGGTAAGGGGTCATCCAAAGAAAGCCCTTCCAGTGCGTGACATAGCCTGCGGTTACATCCGCATTCAGCAAACGCGCTTCTGTGCGACCGCGGATCCGGCCTTCTTCGAGATGGGCCTCGTCAATCCGCTGGGTCCGCACCTTGGCCTTGCCATAGCCGATGCGCCAGTCAAGGAAAGGCCGTTGCTCCCCTGGCCCGGCGACGCCACCAAACAGATGAACCCCCCATTCGCGGATTCCGACTTCGTAGTCCTGCTTATAGGTAATGTCTGTTTCCGCTAAGGTGAGCGCGGTCCCTAAGGACCAGACGCCGAATTGGCGTTCTACCCCTCCGCCCCAGTTCCAGGACGAGATATCCTGCTGCAACATACCCGGCAAATAACCTTCGGTCAGGCCCTTACCTTCGGCATAGCCGCCAACGGCAAAGACACTGACATCCCCGTCCTTGACGTACCGCTCGCCAGAAAGCGGGGTTCGCGGGGCGTTGGCTTCCGGAGCCTGAGACTCAGTCTCAGAGGTGACCCAGTCCGCGACATCCTGAGAGGGATCTGATGCACGCGTACCTTGGGCAAAGGGTCGATTGGGAGTCGTGCCACGCACGGCACCGGCCTGGCTGAGCGCCCCGACGCGGGACAGCGTCCCAATGCCCTCAGCATGGCTCTGCGACACAGCCACACACAGGCTCAAGAGGGCCCCCTGACAGACACTCACCCCTGTCCAGGCGAAACCCGCAGCCCCCCGCCGGATCCCGGCCCACTTTACGCTCATGGCTCTTGACTGTCCCGTTCCACAAAATCTGCGCCGCCAATCTGCGTCAGAACCGGGGCAAAACTGCGGCACAAGTAAAGAAGGCGCCCCCGTAGGAACGCCTTCTCGCGGATTTTCTAGCGATTCAAGAGAATAATCCCTCAGAACGCCAATGCCCAGCGGGCCTGAATCTGCTTCAGATCCAAATCTTTACGCCCCAGATCTGCCTCATAGCTAAGGCTTAGGCTCTGGGTTTTGCCCGCAAGGATCAGCCCCAGTCGCGCCTCGGTCCAGCTACGATCCGCCGCCATCGGTGTGACACTGAAACGCGCCGTCGGGGCCGCCGCAAAGGCCGCCTCCATTGTCCGCGCCCCGAGACCAGACGCACGAACCGAAGCCAGATCAAGGCTCGGGCGCAAGCGCAGGCCCGACGCAAGCGTATGCACATAGTCGGCC
>JBKBWB010000250.1:0-3561 GCA_046289215.1 Asticcacaulis sp.
ATGGACGATCGGTTGAAGCTGGAGGATCGTACGCTCTACGGACAGATCGGATACAAAATGCCGAACTTCACGCGGCCGGAGCGTAGGATTTCGCGGTTGCGAAGGGGCCTTATGACGGGATTGATACGCCTTGTCAATCCATTGTCACACAGCGCAAATTTTAGCCAGAGCTACACACAACCAAGATCACAAAACTCTTGCAGTTCCGGCTAAACTCGCCAAATGGATGACTGTATGCCGAAGCTCATGTCAAAAACATTTCACAACACAAGCCATCCGGCTTCTGAGCGCCGTATTGAACCGCGCAACACGCGCGCGGGTCAGGGCCTTTTGATTTGCCTTGAAGAGCGCTCTACCTGTCAATTTCAGTTTATCGATCAGAGCCCGTCTGGGGCTCAAATTCAGTTTGACGACAGCCCTATTTGGAAAGGGACTTTTTGGCTCCTCGATCTTGAGCAAAACAAGGCCATGGAAATCCGTGTGGCCTGGCAACGCCAGTCGCGTTGGGGCGTGCAGGTTTTACGGCACCTGAGCCTGAAAGCGGCCCCGAGCTTACCGGATTTTGTTGCCGAGGTCTGGGCTGACCAGATTCGCGGCAAACCCCTCTTACTTTAAGAACAATGCGGCAATCGCCACACGAAGGGGATTGGCCGGGTCAGCGAGCAGCCGGATGGCCATAAGACAAGCCATCACGACCAGCAACGGGCGGATCAGCCGCGCCCCCAGACGCATGGCCAGTCTTGAGCCGATCTGAGCCCCGAGGAAGGCCCCGACGGCCATGGTCAGACCGATCACGAGGTTGACGCTGCCCGTCAAGGCAAAAAGCCCAAGGCTGCCGACGTTACTGGCGGCATTGGCCAGTTTGGTGTGGGCTGTGGCCCGGGTGACGCCAAAGCCCAGCAAGGTGACAAAGCCGATCAGATAAAACGACCCGGCCCCCGGCCCGAACAGGCCGTCATAAAACCCTACGACCGGGATCAGGGTCAGGGTAAAGATCAGTGGCGCGACGCGGGCACGGGCATCGTCATCGCCCATGCGCCGTGCCGTGGCAAAATAGAGGGCAATGGCCACCAGCACGATCGGAATGGCGGCCTGCAGGACGGTGACGGGCAAAAGCCGCGCACACAGCGCCCCGAGGACCGAGGCCACCCCAGAAGACAACGCCCAGGGCCAGGCGATGGTCCAGTCAATCAGCCCTTTTCGCGCAAAGGCCCAGGTCGAGGACAGGCTGCCCGCTGCGCCCTGGAGCTTGTTGGTGCCAAGCGCAGTGGCCGGATCAAGTCCGGCCAACAACAGTGCCGGAACCGTAAGCAACCCCCCGCCCCCGGCAATAGCGTCGAGCGTGGCGGCAACCAGCGCAACTCCGAACAAGATCAGCAACAGCCCGGGATCTACCGCGTCCAAACCGATCATCCGCCTGATACCCCCCGCCCATGACTGTGGCCGGAACGCCGTACCACCGATCCGGTCAGGTGAGAGAGCGGAATTTCAACGTCCCGTCAATGCGGCGAAGGTCCTCCAGGGCGGCCTTGGGATAGCCCTTATCGACATCGACGATGACATAGCCCAAGGTCTCTGTGGTCTTCAGATGCTGGGCCAGCACGTTCAGGCCATGTTCGGCGAGAATGCGGTTGATCTGGGCCAGCACGCCGGGCTTGTTGGCATGCAGATGCAAGAAGCGGTGCGTCTCGGAAACCTCCGCCAACTGAACGTTGGGCATATTGACCGAAAAGGTCGTATCACCCCGATGCAGGAAACCGAGCAAGCGTTCGCTGGCAAAATCGGCAATGGCTTCCTGGGCTTCCTCGGTCGAGCCGCCAATATGAGGGCTAAGGATCACATTCGGCAGCCCCCTAAGCGGGCTGTCGAAGGGATCGTCGTTGGTGCGGGGCTCCTCGGGGA
Organism: Asticcacaulis sp.; assembly: GCA_046289215.1. Lineage (GTDB taxonomy): Bacteria > Pseudomonadota > Alphaproteobacteria > Caulobacterales > Caulobacteraceae > Asticcacaulis. The sequence continues at coordinate 1,903 of JBKBWB010000250.1, forward strand.
ACACATCGACAGCGGCCCCGGCAATCTTGCCGCTCAGTACGGCCTCGCGCAGGGCCGCAATATCGACCACGTGCCCCCGCGACAGGTTGATAAACAAGGCCCCCGGTTTCATCCGCGCAAACTGGGCCGCACCCATAAGATTGGCATTCTGTGCCCGGCCATCGACATGCAGGCTGAGCACATCTGCTTCGGCCAACACCGTATCCAGCGAACGATAACGGCGGGCATTGCCGAGGGTTAGTTTCTCCGCCAGATCATAATAGATTACGCGCATGCCCAAGGCTTCGGCCAGCACCGAAAGCTGAGAGCCAATCGCGCCATAGCCGACAATCCCAAGCGTCTTGCCGCGCACCTCATGGGCGCCAGAGGCAGACTTGTCCCATTTGCCTGCATGCATGCCAAAGGACTTGTCGTGAATTTTCCGCGTCAGGACGATGATCAGTCCCAGGACCATTTCCACCACAGAACGGGTGTTGGAATAGGGCGCATTAAACACCGCAATGCCCCGGGCACTGGCAGCCTTGAGGTCAATCTGATTGGTGCCGATACAGAAAGCCCCGATAGCCAACAGCTTGTCCGCCGCCGCCAGCACCGCCGGGGTCACCATCGTCTTAGAGCGCAGCCCCAAAATGTGCACGCCGTTAATAGCCTGGATCAGATCCGGCTCATCCAAGGCCCCTTTGTGGGTTTCGACCTCATAGCCTTCGTCGCGGAAGCGCTGGACCGCATCGGGGTGGATATTTTCCAGCAGCAGTACCTTCATGCGACTGCGCGGGAAGCTGTAGCGACCTTCATAACCTTCGCTGTGCAGGACTTCGTCAAGCGAGGCGGCGCGGACGGGCGCCGCATCCAACACCTTCTGACGGCTAACGTTTTCTGTATAGGCATAGAAGCGGTCGGCCGCGCCAGCCTTCCAGACCTCCAGATCCGTCCAGCCATCGCCGACCATGACGATGTCACCCGTCAGGCCAAGGCTACGCAGCGCCTCGACCTTGCCCCCATCGCGGGCCAGGGGATTGTCGCGTTCAAAATCCACCGCGCGGCCTTCGGCATCATAGATCAGGCGGTTGGCCTGAATGTGATCGGGCCCGATCCCATACTCGGCGACGATTGGCGCAATAAAATCGTGGAACCCACCGGACAGGATCCGGAACCGGCCGGGGTGAGACAGGAACACTGCCTTGTTGCGCACGACCGACGCGCTGATCTGATCGCGCAGCGCCTCGCTCAGGGCGTCGATATCCGCCCGGGACGGCTTTAAGATTGCCAATCGGGCGGCCAGGGCCTCGGCAAAGCCGATGTCGCCGACCATGGCCTGGTGAGTCAGACTGACGATAGCCTCCACATCGCCTTGGCGGGCGGGATCATGGGAAAACAGCCGCGCGGCCAGGATGTCGAGCGCCTCGACCCGGGTGAAGGTGGAATCAAAGTCGAGGATGATATAGGGGAGTTCTGTGCGCATAATGGTCCATGGTTTGAACATTCTTTTCGCCTGAGCAACCAAAATTTCGCATTTGCACAAAAATATTGCGCAAATGGGATTTGCCATTGCCGGCACGCCACACCCTAAAGACGGCGAGGTCTTTTGTTTATGGCCCTCAGCCCCTATGTGTGCCCGCTTGAGGCTTCAGGAACCCGTGTTTCTGGCTGACCCTCGTC
>JBKBWB010000251.1:0-3541 GCA_046289215.1 Asticcacaulis sp.
TGCCAAAACCGCCCCCACTACGCAAGGCTGAAAATACGCGAATTTCCTAGTGTTTCAGCGTGCTTGTGCGTGATCCAGCGTGATCGATTTGAATGAGTGGGATGGTTGTGGACCAGGATCAAGGCCGCCGCGCCATGTTCGAGTGCGCGGCGCACCACTTCGCGCGGATAGACCGGGGCATGGTCGATGGTGCCAAAGGCCTGAAGCTCGTCGGCGATCAGCTGGTTCTTTTTGTCGAGAAACAGAATGCGGAACTGTTCGCGCGGCTCGTGGGCGAGGGTGGTGCGCACATAGGCGAGCAGCGCGGTCCAGCTTGAAATCACCGTTTCGCGCCGCAAGGGCTCGGCCATGATCCGCCGGGTGGCTTCAAACAAAAGTTTCAGGTCCAGCGCCGTTTCCCGGGCAATCGACAAGGGCTTGCCGCCGGGCGGGGTGACGCGGATCCCCACCAGACTGTCGAGCGGGGCCGCGCACACGGCCCCGAGATTGCCAAAGCGGCTGAGCAACGCCTTTGCTAGGGGTTTGACATCGCGCTGGGGCAGGCTGCGGAACAGGAAAAGCTCCAGCAGTTCATAGTCTGCCAAGGCGTCGGGGCCGGTGCGCAAAGCCCTGTCGCGCAGACGCTGGCGGTGGCCGCGATGATCGGGCACCGCCGGGGGCTCAGGCGAAACGGCAGACTCTGTGACCGGATCCGAACCCTCAGGAAACAGCTCTTGAGCCTCTGCGCGGTCCGACAGGCCGCTGTCCTCAGCTGATCCGGTCATGGCGCCCCCCGCACCCGACCCTAGCTCTGGACGGGTCGGGGACGGTATTGGTCCGTCGGTGAGGCGGTAAAGATCTCGACGCCATCCTTGGTGACCCCGACCGAGTGTTCGCACTGGGCGGACAACGACTTGTCCCGCGTGACGGCGGTCCAGCCATCAGCCAGCACCTTTACGGCGGGTTTGCCGAGGTTGATCATCGGCTCGACAGTAAAAAACATACCTTCTTGGAGCACCGCACCGGTGCCCGGGCGGCCGAAGTGCAGCACATTGGGGTTGTCGTGGAACACCCGACCGAGGCCGTGGCCGCAGAAATCGCGCACCACCGAGCACCGCTGCGCCTCGGCATAGGTCTGGATGGCATGGGCAATGTCGCCAAAGGTGTTGCCCGGCTTGATCTGGGCCAGACCGCGCGCCAGGCTTTCATAGGTGACATCGACCAGACGCCGCGCCTTGGGGGCGACCTCGCCGACTTCGTACATACGGCTGGTGTCGCCGTGCCAACCATCGACGATCACGGTCACGTCGATATTGGCAATGTCTCCCTCGCGCAGGTCGCGCTCGCCGGGAATGCCGTGACAGACCACGTGATTGACCGAAATACAGACCGTCCGTGTATAGCCGCGATAGAACAGGCAGGCCGGAATGCCGCCTTGATCGAGGATAAATTCCCGCGCCAGATCATCGAGATAGCCCGTGTTCACCCCCGGCTTGACGTGGGGGATGAGCATGTCGAGGCACTCGGCGGCCATGCGCCCGGCGGCGCGCATGCCGGCAAAGTCCTCGGCACTGTGGATCTTGATATCATGGCCGCGCTTCACGGCTTCGGTAACGGGGTCTGTCATTTCCATAGGGGGATAATAGGCGTTTCAGAGGGGGAAAACCAGTGGCACGGGGGGCCTCAGGCGGAGACGATTGGCATCAGGCCGTCAAAAAACATACCCGCCGGGGTGCAGCGGATCCGGGCGGCGAGCGCCTCGACCCCGGCGTTTCGGGCCGCTTCAAAGCCGTGGGCATAGGCCGGATCGAGGTCCGAGGCGATGGCAAAGCGCTCACAATCGGCGCGCTGGACGATATAGAGCATCACCGCCCGGTGGCCGGCCTCGACGACGCGGCTGAGCGCCTCAAGGTGCTTGAGCCCGCGCGCCGTCACACAGTCGGGAAACTCGGCCAGACCCGGCTTTCGGCACAGGTGCACGTTCTTGATCTCGACATAGGTTTGCGCCTCAGAGTCGTCGCTGAGCAGAAGATCGATGCGGCTGTTGTGGTCATAGGCCACTTCGCGGCGCAGCTGGGTCCATTGGTCCAGCCCGGGAATGAGGCGTTGCTGCATCAAGGCTTCGCCCAGTCGGTTGGGCCAGTTGGTGTTGATCCCGACCCCGACCCCATCGATTTCCACCAGCTCCAGAGTTTGCTTGAGCTTGCGCTTGGGGTCCTGACTGGTTGACACCCAGGCAGCCAGCCCCGGATCCTTGAGGCCCAGCATGGCCCCGGGATTGGGGCAATGGGCGACGATCTCTTGCCCGTCCGCTAGGCGGATATCCGCAAAGAAGCGCTTGTAGCGTTGCACTAAAACCCCGCGCATCAGGGGTTGTGGGAAGACCGCCAGAGGCGTAGTCGAAGGATCAGTCATGATCTGGTCATAGGGAGCTTTGTCGATGTCGGCTACTGCGAATGCAACAGGCGCTAACCCCACGGCGGCGGTGCTGATCATTGGCGATGAAATCCTGTCCGGGCGGACCGCCGACACCAACCTCAATACCATTGCCCGCTTCTTGTCGGCGCTGGGGATTGACCTGATCGAGGCGCGAACGGTCGGGGATCGGCCGGACCAGATCATCGGCGCGCTCAATGACTTGCGGGCGCTGGCGCGGTACGTCTTTACCACGGGCGGCATCGGCCCGACCCACGACGATATCACCGCCGACTGTGTGGCCCGCGCCTTTGGCGTGGATTTGCCGGAAAACCCAGAGGCTCTGGCGATTCTGGCGCGCCGTTACGGGGATGAGCTCAATGCCGCCCGCCGCCGTATGGCCCGGATCCCTGTGGGGGCCAGCCTGATCCGCAATCCAGTCACGGATGCGCCCGGCTTTCAGATTGGCAATGTGTTTGTGATGGCGGGGGTGCCCAAGATCATGACCGCCATGCTTGAGGATGTGGCCCCCCGACTGGACACCGGGGCGGTGGTGATCGCGCGCACGCTCAAGGTTTCGGGCGTGGGCGAGGGCCAGATTGCGGCGCCGCTTGAAGCCCTGGCTAAGGCCCATCCGGATCTCAGCTTCGGCAGCTATCCGTTCGGGGCGGGCACCCAAGGCGAGATCGGCACCAACCTCGTGATCCGGGGTCGCGATGGCGAGGCCGTGGCGGCGGCCCTTGCGGCGCTTCAGCAAGAGCTCACGCAGGCGGGGATTGTCACGGTCGAGGCCTAGGCCTAGGTCTAGGCCCCAACAGAAAGAGCCCCAACCGGCGGGGCATCGGGGGAAAGGCCGCACCGGTCAGGGCTCAGTTTGGATAGGATACATCCCGTGCTGAATTGCTCAGCACAAAGACCAATACGGACGGGTCTGGATTTTCCGTCGCGCTCCTGACTTAAAAGCCGCCTGTCCGGGCCATAAAGTCATCCCGCGCGCTGTGGAACTCGGCCTTCAGGCGCGACACCAGGGCGGCGACCGGGAGCACTTCGTGGATCGAGCCCACGCCATGACCGGCGGACCAGACGGTTTTCCAGGCCTTGGCCTCGCCCTCCAGGTCGAGCTTGTGATCGGCGGACAAGGCGGCCT
>JBKBWB010000252.1:0-3539 GCA_046289215.1 Asticcacaulis sp.
ATGCCACCGCCTTTGCCCGCGTCAAGGCTGACAAGCTGCGCGAAGTCACCGACGGGCATGACGGCACTTGGGTGGCGCATCCGGATCTCGTGCCCGTCGCCCGATCGGTATTTGACGCCCATATGCCTGAGCCCAATCAACGCTTGATTGGCGTGAATGCGCCCGCCGCGACCCAAGCCGATCTGTTGCAGGTCCACGAGGGCGTGCGCACGCTGGGTGGGCTGGCGGAAAACATCCGCGTCTCGATCCAATATATCGCCGCCTGGCTTGGCGGACGCGGGGCTGTGCCGCTCTATAATCTTATGGAGGATGCGGCCACGGCGGAAATCTGCCGCGCTCAGGTCTGGCAATGGCGTCACCACAAGGCCTTGCTGGACGACGGCACCGAAGTAAGCGCCGCCTTGATCGACCGGATCACGGACGATGAGATGGCCCGGCTCGGGGACTTCCCCAACAAGGCCGAGGCCGTCACCCTGTTCCGCGATCTGGTGCAGGCCGAGCGCTTTACCGAATTCCTGACCCTTCCGGCCTATGAGCGGCTGGCCGGTTAAGGCTCACGATCTGGCCTTACCGGCTGCGAAAGCTCGGTGAGGCCAGAAACCCGGTCAAGGCCCCGAGCAGGCCCGAGACCAGCGCCACGAGGGCGTTGGGGATCTCGATCCCCTGGCTGCGCACGGCCCCGGCGGGGGCGCTTGCCTCCTGCAGGAACATCACCGACACCATGGTGACAATGCCGAGGGTGCAGACCACGAGGCACAGACACAAGGTCCCGATCACCAGCAGCGTCAGGGTGCGGGTCTCGCGCTGCTCATCGCTTTGCCGCGCCTCGACCGGTTTTGGCTGGCGCGCGACCAGCTCAAAACCGGCGCTGGCCGGGGCCGGATCGGACGTCGTCTCTAACGGTGTTCTGGTCATAAAAAAGCCCTCCCAGTGTGAAGGCTACCCGAAGACCGCGCCCCTGTCGAAACCGGTCGCCTGTGAGGCGATTGGGGGGGCAAAGCGCGGTCACTTCGACCCGGCCCGCCTTACCGGTCAGCGTGTTTCTTCTCTCCCTTGAGGGGGAGATGTCCGGGAACCGGACAGAGGGGGCGCGAAAGCGGGGCAGCCCCCTTGGCAACCGCGCGTTTCGCGTTATGGTTGGTTGGGGGGCTGGGTGTGATCAAAGGTGCGGTCAAGGCGGAGGGCTAGTTTTGTTCACTGTCACTGTATTTCCAAATGTAAAACAATGGGATCAAATTCAAAGTCACGCAAAAGCATTTCAGCCCGTAATAAATGAGATTTTAGAATGATAAATTTTGGTGGCATGCCGATCATAGCTGTTCTTTTGTTTGCAAGTAATTTTTCTGGCAATGAAGCCTCGCCTTGGCCTGAGAATAATTATTATTATTGCCCTTCGGTGGATGGTAATTTTGTTTGGGGGGGAGGAACGAATTACAGGCGAGGCGGTTTTGAATGAGCCTTGGAATCGAGCTGATTTTAAAAAATGGAGCAGTGTTAGATTTACTTCATTTGCAAATGATTGTAGCGATAACCGCCACTATTGCAAAACGATTTGGAGTGATAATTCCAGCATTACTATTGTTGTTCCTAAGGTGCCGAAACTAGGCGAAGAATTTGTGTTTAAAAATGTACGTGGCGTTGTAATGGGTGTGGGCTTACATGAGGATTATGATAATCAAGTTCGAATTGTGCTTTGGCAAGTAAATAATCGCAATTTTAAGCCGATATCTTTAACGGTTAAGGATAACTTTGGTGTTGTCACAGTATCAGGCGTTGACTTTAAAAATGGACTTTTGAGTGGTAATGGTGTTACATGTATATCTAGTAGTAAGAAAAGTATCTTTTCCAGTGTGCGAGTTGATAATTCCTCTCATGAACGTGGCACAATAAAATAAAATTAAGTATTAATTTGGCGGTTCGTTAAATTGCCGCTTGCTGGGGCGGCTGTCGAAAGCCACGGCCCAGAGTCTTGTAAACTTGGGGTGCTGACGCAACCCCATCTATAACATAGAGCGGCCTGATCAAGGAGTCGATCCGCACCCCGTTCAAGGGGACCGGCAAGCCCGAGCCCTTGCGGGGGCCGCTCTCGGGCTGGTGGTCGCGCCGGATCACGCAGGACCACCGTCTGGTCTATCGCCCCTCAAACGAGGGCCTGCGGATCGCACAATGCCACTATCACTATTGATCAGCCCCAGGTGCCGCTGAGGGCAAAGCGGGGGGTGGCGGCATAGGGGGCGATGGCGGCCACCGACCAGCGCCGGGGCAGGGCCACCAGCGTCAACAGGTTGTAGCGCGGCACGAGGCCGGTGACGATGTCCCCCGCCATATTATGCAGCAGCCATTGGCCGCCCCAGTCGGCACGATAGCCACGGCTGAAATCGAGGCTGAACAGGGCCGCTTGCGCGCGGGTATCGCTGTCGAGGGCGCGGAAGTCGCCCGGCCGGAAGCAGGTGGCCATCAGTTCTTGGACCGCGCCCGAGGACAGGCCGGTGACGGTGCGGATCAGGTCCGCCCCTTCGCCATCGGTGAAAAAGCCCGCCAGCGCCGCCCCATAGTCCGGTGTGTCCGTGTCAGCATCGCCCGCAACCAGGTCACAGGCCAGATGGCAGTGCGAAAAGTCGGTTGAGGCGCGGCTGGCGGATCCGCTCAGCAGCGTCTGGATCTGCTGGTCCTTGAGGCTCGACAGCATGGCCTGATCGAGCCGCATCAGGGTGCCATCCGGGCCGGTCAGGCGGATGTGCCAAGGCGTCTGCTGCTCCAGAAGCCCATAGAGGGCCTCTGCCACGTCCGGGGCAAACAGATCCGGGACCTGGACATACCCTTGTTCGCGCCAGACCCGGGCAAAGGCGCCGAGGTCAAGCAGGGGATTGACGGCCAGAGTTAAGCCGGTTGGGGTGAGCGCGCGTCCGGTCATGATCGCCCTCAGCCTTCGCCGTAGACGCGGGCAAAGATCGTGTCCACGTGCTTGGTGTGATAGCCGATGTCAAACAAAGGTTCGAGCTCGGCGCGGGTCATGTGCTGGGACACATCGGCGTCGGCACAGAGGAAGTCGAGGAACGCTCCTTCGCCGCGCCAGACCTTCATGGCGTTGCGCTGAACGGCGGCATAGCTGTCCTCGCGGCTCATGCCCTTTTGCGTCAGGGCCAGCAGCACGCGCTGGGAGTGGACAAGGCCGCCCAGACGGTCGAGGTTCTTCTGCATATTGTCCGGATAGACCACCAGGTTCTCGATCACATTGCCCAGGCGGTGCAGGGCAAAGTCGAGGTGGACCGAGGCGTCCGGCGCGATCCCGCGCTCGACCGACGAATGGCTGATATCGCGCTCGTGCCAGAGGGCGACGTTTTCCATCGCCGGAACCACCGACGAGCGCACCAGACGGGCAAGGCCGGTCAGGTTTTCCGTCAGCACCGGATTACGCTTGTGCGGCATGGCCGAGGAGCCCTTTTGCCCGGCCGAGAAGAATTCTTCGGCTTCGAGCACTTCGGTACGTTGCAGGTGGCGGATTTCCACCGCCAGACGCTCGACCGACGAGGCGACGA
>JBKBWB010000253.1:0-3525 GCA_046289215.1 Asticcacaulis sp.
CCAAAAGGTCATGACCTGATCGCGGCTGACGTCCCCGTCTATGCGTGCCGTCAACTTGGCCCCAAGCCAGCCTTCTTCGTTCTGGAACACAGACCCCACGGCCGTGGCCGGCGCTCCGCCCAGAAGGGCGCGGCTTTGGTCAATTTCAATCAGGCGCTTTTCCGGGGTGTAACGCCCCTTGGCTGACACCTCGGTCAGGGATTGTGGCTCAAAATCATCTGCAAGGCTCAGTTCAAGCGCTTCCCCAGACAGATCATAAGCCAAGGAGGCCACCGTCCCCTTGCGACGATCTTCAGGGATAAGGCGTACGGTCCCCTTCAGAGTCCCACTGGCCCGTTCCGTCTTCAAGCGCATTTGCGACAGATGGACCGTCCGTGTTGCAGCGTCATAGCGCGCCACGATGCCGGCGCCATCAAAGCGCTGTTGGGCCGTCCCAAAGCGAAGAGTTCCCGGTCCAGCGACAAAATTTACATCAGCCTGTCGCACACCCTCGCGGTTATTATAAGCGATCACGCCCTTGCCCTCGATTACGGCATCCAGCGCAGACAGGGATTGCGTCGGTCCCGTCCGGGGAAAAAATCGGGCCGGCGAAAAATTGCTGACGTCCGCGCGGATTTGAGCGTCGCCGAGACCTATGGCCGCCTTTAAATCTGCTTTAAGCCTTGCCTGATCCGTTCCATCCCCGACCGCCATGTTGAAAGCCCCGGTCAGGCGACCGTCCTGCTTTTGAAACGTCAGGGCTGAAACGGCCGCTTTCCAGGCGACTTTTGTACCGACCTCGTAGAATTCCAACTGTCCGTCACGAAAGTTGATATCGCGCAGATAGCTTACCGGAGCGAAGGCCCGTTCTGGTCCCATCAAGTGTTGAAAGACTTCGGTCAGACCGGCAACCACTTCAGGCGTGCCGGTCGCTTCATAACCCAGCTCGTATCGCCCCTCTGGCGAGACTGAGATAACCGCACTGAAGCCCTGGGCGCTGACTCGAGCGGGTGCGAGTGTCAAAACCGGCAAACCATCCAGCGCAACAGCTGCATCGACGGCCTCTGCAGAGGCTACCGTACGCCCAATGCGATCGTAAACGGCAACGTCATTGAGTAATAGGCCGAGACCTCGCGCATTCTGAAACCACACGACTTGGACGTGACCCACGCGCGCCGAGCCGCCACCGGGCACCAGAGCCGCCAAATAAGCTTCAGCACTGTTTCTGAAAAAACCGGCGGTCACAGGCCCTTGAGCCAATCGCCAGCCCATTGCTACGATTGCAATAATGGCGGCGACCACCATCCACGAAGCCAGAGATGCCCGTTTATAAAAGGCAGGTCTCAGCACGGATTTGCCTTTCTGCAGACGCAGACACGCGCCACATCCCTGCCCCTGATCATCTCAGTCCTAACCACGCCTGACGCTCCATCCGCACAATCGGATTGGAAAGCGCACCTTGCCAACCTCGAACACTAAGTCAAAGTCAGAAATGAACTTACCGGCGACTTTCCCGTAAACAGGCTCAGTTGACCCGATTCACACCTCTCGAAAGGTATAGGCCCATGTCTGATCCCCTCGTTCTGAACCATCCCGCACCGACATTTGACCTGCCCTGTCTGGCTCCGGATGGCACACATCTTCAGATCTCGCTGGACACGCTGAAGGGGCAAGCCTTTGTGCTGTTTTTTTACCCGAAAGACGACACGTCCGGATGCACCAAGGAAGCCATTGGCTTCAGTGAAGTCCGCGATCAGTTCGATTCCGTGGGGGTTCAGGTGATTGGCGTATCTAATGATACCCTCGCCAGCCATGAAAAATTCTCAAAAAAGCACAATCTGACGGTTCATTTGGCCAGCGCTTATGAAACTGACATGATCTCGCGCTATGGCGCATGGGTCGAGAAGAGCATGTATGGAAAAAAATACATGGGGATCGAGCGATCGACCGTTCTGATCGATGCCGAAGGCCGTGTTCAGGGGCTTTGGCGGAAGGTAAAGGTACCGGGTCATGTTCAGACTGTGCTTGACGCTGCGTTAGCATTGACGAAGAGCTGATGATCCGTAAGGTTAAAGTTTGAGAGTGACGGGGGAGCGTTTTGGCCCGGAAGGGCTTTTGGGGGACGGCCAAAAAATGACCAACGGTCATTAAGCGGGTCTAACAGCCGCTGGTCTGGCATTGTTCTTGATCTGTAACGGTTCGAACTGTTCCGAATTGGGCTTTGGCTCAAGCCGGGACAGACGATCCGAATAACGGCAGGGACCACGCCAGATGGTTAACAAACCCTTAAAAGTCTTGCCTTGCCGAGCGGTTTCGCGTCATATGCGTAAAGGCGGGATGGGCGTCTGATAAGATGCGCGGATCAATGTTGACTCAGATGAAGACCTGGGCGGAGCGGACCTTTCCGGAACGCTACCTGTATCTTCGCACGGGCGACGATACGAAAGCCTATGTTCTGTCGACTCGCAAACAGATGGCTCTGGCCGCGTTTGCGAGCGTTTTGGGTGTATGGACAGCCCTGTCAACTGGCGCTGTCGCACTCGTCGCTCTGACTGATAGCGCCGCTGAAGCCCAGATTAGCTTGCAAAAAGCTCAATCCGAAAGATGGATTGCTGACCGCCAAGCTCGTCTGGATACAGCAGTCGCCCGCCTGAACGAAACGTCCGGCTCGGTGGATAATCTGGCCGTGATGATTGAACGTCGCCACGCGGCCCTCGCTCAGGTCGTCGGGGAGTTCAAGGATATTCCCGGGGCTCAAGCTGCACTGAAGCCCGCTCCCATCAATCCCAACACGCCTGCGATCGAACGGATCTATGCTGTCCGTTCTGATCAGGAGCGGATGATCGCCCGCAGTGAATCCTTTGCCAAGTCTAGAGCCGAACGCCTTCGCCTTGCCTTCCGTCTGGCCGGACTTAATCCAGGAAGTAGCGGCGCAGGAGCAACGGGTCTCGGCGGTCCGCTGGTCGATGCCAAAGACCCCAAGGCATTGGCTGAAATTCTTGATGTGGACGAAGGTTTTGCCGCACGGATCCATAGCGCTGTCTCACACCTGAGCGATATGCGCAGCATGCAGGACCGGGCAGAGCGGTTGCCCTTCGCCCGACCTGCCTATGCCGTGCGGACCACCAGCGGCTTTGGGGTCCGGTTCGATCCCTTTACCAGACGCCCGGCTACACATAACGGCCTTGATTTTGCGGGTCCCTATATGACCCCAATCAAAGCGACAGCTCCAGGCACAGTGGCTTTTGCCGGCGTCCGGGGCGGATACGGCAATACTGTAGAAATCGACCACGGCAGCGGATTCAAGACTCGCTATGCCCACCTCCAAGCCATTTCGGTCCGGACAGGGCAACGAGTAGCTGTCGGTCAGCGTGTGGGTGCCATGGGCTCCACAGGACGTTCCACCGGTGTTCACCTGCACTATGAAGTGTGGATGAACGGCCGCCCTCAAAACCCAGCAAGATTTGTGAAGGCCGGAGACTATGTTCAACAAAACTAGCAAGCCCACACGCGCTGATGCGCCGAAATCGGCGCCGGTTGCGGCCC
>JBKBWB010000254.1:0-3513 GCA_046289215.1 Asticcacaulis sp.
CGGTCTGGCCCCGGATCCAGGCCTCAAGTCGCGCGTTGGGATCGCCAGGCGGGCGCATGCCTTCGAACGCGGGGTGCATACAGTGGGTTTCGATCGCGGGGGCCTGTTCCAGCTTCTGGACAAAATGACAGCGCCAGGCCAGCCTTGAGGCAAAGGCCGTCAGGTTACGGGCATCCGGGCCGGGGCGGCCGGAGACTTCGGCCTCCAGACTGCGTCTCAAGGTCGCCTGGACAATTTCGCGGACCGACAGGGTGCCAAACGCAATATGAGGGCTGAGGCGCGAGCAATGGCGAGCGGATACGCCGGGCCGCGACAGGGTTTGCAAATACCCTGTGGCCCGTTTCGACAGAAAGCTGTCCAGCACCGACTGACCCGAGGCGCGGCCTCCGGGTTGCAAGGCCGCGCCAACGACATGTCCGAACAGGGCGATTTCTAGCCGCTCCCAATCCGAACGCGTCGCGGGGAGGGGATGCAGACCCGCGCGGTCCTCGCTTCTGTGAACTCTATCCAGTGACGGGGCTGGACGCAGTGCAATCGGGTCCGCCAGCACGGGAGCCTGCATGACCCGGTCGCGTCGGTCGGCCCAATCATCCCGGCTTTTCAGTCGCCGAACCACTCCATTTGCCGGACACTCGGTCCAGGGAACCTTGTGGTCGCGGGCCCAGCGCGCAACGGCCTTGTCACGGGCAAAGGTCCAGCCGTTGCCGGTTTCTTCGTGTGACCACAGAGAAAAGCCACCAAAATAGCCATAGAGCGTTGTCAGGATGTCTGTGGCTTCGCCCAGGCCAAGATAAATCCTTGCTCCCCACAAGCCTTGCACACGCGCATCCAGATCAATCAGACTTTCGCGGATAAAAGCCCAGTGGCGGGGGGCGCTGTCGGCGAGACGCCAATAGGTCGGTTCGACCATATAAAGCAGCAACACAGGCCCAGCCGCTGCCGCCGCGCACAGGGGGGCATGATCGCTGAGCCGCAAATCGCGCTTCAGCCAGACAATCTGAATGCGGTCGCGCTTATCGATGGCTTTCATCGCCATATCTACGCGCCACCGTTCCAGATGGTTCTGTCGGGTCCTAGAGGGATGTCAAAGCCCACCCGCTGACTAAGGTGTACGGGTTAGGCAAGGTCCGCCTCGGCCACGGACCCTCTAGGTTACCGTTCCGTCGCAAGGCTTGCGGGGCTGGTCGCAGCCTTGCATCCAAATGGCATCGCCAACGCCTCATGTCCTTAGGTTCCAAAGGATATGGCTATGACACGACACTTTCGCCTTCATGTTTCAGTATTGAGTTTGATGCTCTTGAGCGCAGCGCCGCATGCGGTTCTGGCCCAGCAGGCTACGAGTCCGGCCGCGACGGTCCAGACCGCGCCGGCTCCGGCTGTGACGGTGCCGGATCCTGCGGCCATGGCGGTCGCCCAAAGCATTCGTGCCGCTTTTCAGCAATATCTGTTTGATCCGGCCTTGTTGTCCAAGCCGGAGTTCGTGGCCATGGACGCGCAAATGATGGAGGCGGCTGCCAAGGCGGACTCCGTCGAAACGTTTCGCAAGGCGTTCAATGCCTTATGGCGAAAGGGTCCCCTTTCCCATGTGGTTTTGCGTAAAGCCGATGCCCCCGTTGATCAAACGATGGCCTTTCTCGACACCCTGCGTGTGGGCGAGGGTGCCCGGTTGGATTGGAACGGCGATGTTGCCGTCCTGACGGTCAAGACCATGATGGGGCTCGATACGATTGAACAGATTGATGCCGCCTATGTCGAAATCGCCGCGCGAAAGCCGAAAGCGCTGATTATTGACCTGCGCGCGAATGAAGGGGGGGCTTTTGCGGTTGTCCCGTTGGTTCAGCATCTGCTGAAAAAGCCTCTGGATGCCGGTGTCTTTGTCGCCCGTCCTTGGGCTGTTACCGAAGGTCGCGCGCCGACCCCGTCGGATATTCGGAGAGTGAGGCCTTGGACCGGTTGGTCGATCCGCGATTTCTGGCGTTCGGTCCGGGAGGACAAGATCACCCGGATCACCTTTGCGCCTCAGGGGCCGCACTATGGTGGCCCTGTTTATGTTCTGACGAGCAAACGCACGGCCAGTGCGGCGGAGATGGCGGCCGATGCCCTCAAGGGCACAGGGCACGCAACCCTGATCGGCGAGCAGACAGCCGGAAAAATGCTGTCTCAAATGCCTGTGGATCTGCCCCATGGGATGCAGCTCTATCTTCCGGTGGCGGATTATTACGCGTTCCGTGGTGGTCGGATCGAGGGGCAGGGCGTTGCGCCGGATATCGCGATATCCGCCGATGCGGCGATGGACGAAGCCTTGGCCCGCGCGCGTCGTTGACGGCTGTGGCCGTGGCAATCGGCCTTGGGGGATTAAAATGACTGATTACAGTACAGTCCGGGCGCGCGTCGGAAGAGGAGGCTTCGGAGACCTCTCCAGGGTGTTCATGGGGGGCGCGCCTGACGACTGTTTGAAAAAAAGTCAGGCCAGACCCAATTGGGCGGTGTGGGCTGTTCTCTGTACCCTTGCCGTGAACCTTTGCGGCTGCGCGACGGCAAATGCGACGCTAGGATCAGCCCGGATCGATCCAGCCGATGTCCGCATCGCCGACAGTGTGTTTACAGCCGTTGTGGACAATGCCGAGGATCGTCTGCCGGGTTATGCCGCGGCGGTTGGGATCGGCGACCGAATTCTGTACTCGCGCGCGGCGGGCCTTGCGGATATCGAAGCCCGGCGCGTGGCGACGACCCAGACCCGGTTTCGAATCTATAGCGCATCCAAGACCATGGGCGCGACGGCAGCGATGATGCTGGCGGAATCCGGACAGCTCGATCTTGATGCGCCCGTGTCGACCTATCTTCCTGATCTGCCTGCCGAGGTTGGCCGGGTAACCGCGCGGCAAATCATGGCGCACCGCTCCGGCATACGCCACTACCGCGAGGGGGAGTGGGACCGCGTGAGCGACACCAACTGCGCCAATCCGGGCGAGGCCCTCGCGGACTTCGTGCACGACCCGCTGGAGTTCGCGCCGGGCTCTGACTACCGATACACGACCTTCGGCTACGTCCTTTTATCAGCGGTCGTGGAGGCCGCCGCCGGACAGCCCTTCGACGATTTTGTCCGCAAGCGGATATTTGAGCCGGCGGGCATGACGGCCACTGCAATTGAGGGGCGTCCGGTGCGCGGCTTTAATGTTGCCGCCTTCTATGACCGGAACGGCGCGGGCGAATTTTCTCTGACCTCCGGTATCGATGCCAGCTGCAAATTCTTCGGCGGCGGCCTGGTTTCGACGGCTGAGGATATGGTGCGTTTCGGTCTGGCTCTTGTGAACGGAAAGCTGGTCGGGCCCGCATCCCTGCAGCAGATGCTGACGGTTCACTCGGAGGGCGGGGGAAATTACCCGCCTTACGGCTACGGCTTCTTCCCCGGCGATGGTCTGACCACCACATTCGAGGTCCCGCTTGAGGATTATGTCCCCAACTGGTGGCACGGCGGCAACGGCCGTGGCGGCTACTCGGTGCTGATGATCT
>JBKBWB010000002.1:0-29645 GCA_046289215.1 Asticcacaulis sp.
AATGAGATGGTGGCCCGTGGCGAGCTGAAAGCGCCGGTGGTGATCGGACGCGATCACCTCGATTCCGGGTCTGTGGCCTCGCCCAACCGCGAGACCGAGGCAATGAAGGACGGATCGGATGCCGTGTCCGACTGGCCGTTGCTGAACGCCTTGCTGAACACGGCCTCGGGGGCCACCTGGGTGTCGCTGCACCATGGCGGTGGCGTGGGCATGGGCTTTTCCCAGCACTCGGGCATGGTGATCTGTGCGGACGGGACTCCCGAAGCGGCGGCGCGTCTGGAGCGGGTGTTGTGGAACGATCCGGCCACCGGCGTCATGCGCCATGCGGATGCCGGCTATGACATCGCCCGTGACTGCGCCCGCGAACAAGGCCTGAACCTGCCGGGGATCTTGTAAGACTTCGCGTAGGGTCTGCAACGGCAGAGCCCCCGGAGCGATCCGGGGGCAAATTTTGTTTCAGCTTTTAGGCATGAATTTCCAGGGCGCGTAATATTCTTCAGGCCCTTCGGATAGGGTAGAGGGGGCACACTCCCCGCCCAGACCGTAAAACCGCCGAAAGCTCATGATCAGTGGGCGCCATTGGTCCGGGTCAATCCGGTCAGGGTGGCCAGGGGTGCGCACGCTGTCATGCGCAAAAACGGCCAGTATGGTTAATTCGACGGCGCACAGTGGGATCGAGGTGCGCGGATCGCTGCCTGCAAACGGATGAAAGGCAACGGCTTTCGCTTCCATGGTGATGGGACACTCGTTCAGGCGGGGCGGCCTAACCGTTTCCGATGCGTGGGTCGAAAACCCCGAAGTGCCCAGCTTGTCGGGCTCAAAGCGATAGCCGAGGGCCTGTTTGTGGGCAGGAAGCGGATTGCTGCCCGACGTCTTGGCCAGGCGATTGACCTGTTGCACGGTCTCTACGGACGCCAAATTCAGCACACATTCGCCCGTGCGCCGAAGGTTTTCTACCGTCTTGGAACTCGCATCCAGCCCCAGCATGCAACTCCAGCCGAGCCACCAAACCGAGGACATCGGGGCCAGGTTGACGCTGTCATCGGCATTACATGTCGAGAGAACCACGACAGGCGTACCTGCATAGAGAATAGCGGGGGATATCGGCGCGTGCATGAAGGATCCTGAGCTTCTGGGTTGAAGCCAATCAAGATCACAGGCCCAGACACAAAACCTCCCGCTTGTTGCGGTCGCGCGGACTATCGCCAGATTTTAATTCGGGGAAATTGGAGCGGGTAGCGAGAATCGAACTCGCGCGTTCAGCTTGGGAAGCTGACAGGCTACCATTACATCATACCCGCCTGAGGGGGGCGTTCTTAGCGAAGCGGCGCGGGTTTGTCACGCCGGAAATTGCCCATACCCGCGTCTCCCGAGACATCCGACATCAGGACTTCAGCCGCCAGCCACTCTTGAGGATCAGGTAGCAGGCCAGGCTGAGAACGCCGGTCAGGGCCAGAACAATGGCTACGCCCACGCCGAGATGGCTGTCATTGAAATCCGTAAAGCCATAGCGGAACCCGTCGATCATATAGAACATCGGGTTGAAGTGGCTGAGGGTCTGGAACGGTTCAGGCAGTCGGCCAATCTCGTAAAAGGTTCCGGACAGGAAGGTCATTGGGGTAATGACGAAATTAGTCACGGCCGCGAGCTGGTCAAATTTTTCTGACCACAGCCCGGCGATGACCCCGGCCAGACCCATGATCAGGGAGGCGCCCATGCTGAAGAGCACAATCGCCCACAGGTGATGAACACTGTAATGAGCAAACGGCCAGACGGTCACGGCCGTTACCAGACCGACCACCAGTCCGCGCGTGGCGGCGCCCAGACCAAAGCCCAGCAACAACTCTAACGGCGTCAGAGGCGGCATCAGAAAGTCCGGGGCCGTGCCCATGATCTTGGCCTGGATCAGGCTCGAAGAGGCATTGGCAAAGGCATTGTTGAGGATGGCCATCATAATCAGGCCGGGCGCGACAAACTGGGCAAACGGCAGGCCGTGGCTGCCCGGGTTAGAGCCGCCCATCGCCACCACAAAAACCAGCATATAAAGCAAGGTTGTGACCACCGGCGCAGCCACAGTTTGCATGCCGACCTTGATAAAGCGGCGCACTTCGCGCTGGTAAAGCGTGCTCAGCCCGATCCAGTTGATCCCGCTGTACTGGCGCGGCACCGGTACCGTTTCGAGAGGAACGGGGGCATGTGCGGGGGTTGAAGCGGAATCCGTCATCGGAAATCAGTCCCAAGCCTGTGTCAGGACCTTCAGATGCGCCTCCGAGACTGGGAATACAAGGGGCAGGATGTGACGGCGCACCCTGTGGACAACCACTAGATATAGATTCATGTGGACAGTCTGGCTTCCGACTCACCCCAGATGTTGCGACGGTTAATAAACCGTTTACGATATGTAGCTGTGAGGGGGCGCGGCGCTCCCGGATCGCTTCTACATCTAGTGGTCCTTGGCCTTTGTGTCAGGGCCACAGGCAGAGGCCATCATGACCCGACGGGGAGGCAGTGACTGATGAGCTGGACCGATGAACGCGTTGCAACCCTCAAGAAACTCTGGCTCGAAGGTCATTCGGCGAGCCAGATTGCGAAACAGCTCGGTGGCGTGACCCGCAATGCCGTGATCGGCAAGGTTCACCGTCTGGGTCTGTCTGGCCGTGCGGCACCGTCGCAACCGGCGCGACCGCTGTTCAAGCCCGCCCGTCCGGCCCGTCCGGCGGCTGCCGCGGCGCCTTCAGCGCCCATTGTAGCTGCACAGCCTGCTGCTCGTCGCGCGGAGCCGCTGGCCCGTCCCGTCCCGGTGAGTGTTCCGGCGATCCTCGATGAGGGTCCGGGCACCGCAACCGTGCTCACCCTCGGGGCCCATATGTGCAAGTGGCCGATTGGTGATCCGGCGACGGATGAATTTACCTTCTGTGGTCGTCGCTCATGCGAAGGCAGCCCTTACTGTGTCGAACACGCCCGGCTCGCCTATCAGCCCCAACAAAAGAAAAAACGCGACAATGGCACAGATCTCGCCCGGTCTTTGCGTCGGTATTTGTAAAGGCAGTTTAGTTATGGTTGCTACCTGAACGCTGTGTTTTTTAAACTTATCGCATAATTAGAATCGACTCTGGGTGTTGTGGTTGATAAAAGTGACTCTCGGTTTGAGTTTTGCTTTTATCATTGATCCATAAACACATCTGAGGAGCAGGCTATGCGTAAGTTTACGAAGGTTTTTTCTGAGCCCAAGGTTCCGGCTAAGCACAATCTGTTTACGTTCGATCTGGGTGGCCTGGACTTGGCCGAAGATCAGATTCAGGAAGTCCGTAATGCCGCTGTGCAGGGTGCCTTGCGGACGGCTGCCGAGCTGATCAAAGGGCTGGGCAAGGGCAACGATTTCGAATCCTTTGGCACTTTCTCGACCTTCAGCACATTCAGCACCTTTTCGAGTGGCTCCGCGGGTCGCGTTGGGACGCCGGCCATGGATGCCATCATCGAAAAGGCCATCAAAGGCGGTCGTTAAGACCTTCTGAGCTTCGACTATTCTTTTGCTGAAAAAGTAATCTCGGCCGTCTCGTGTAATACGGGGCGGCCAGGGGCTTCCCATGTCGGACGTTACAACGCCGCTGACGACGTTTGTTGTCAAAGTCTCCAGTCGCTGTAATCTGAACTGTAGCTATTGCTACATGTACAATTTACAGGACGAAACCTATCGGGGCCAACCCGCTCTCATGAGTGACGCCGTGACTGTGGCCTTTGCCAAAAAGGCGGGGGATCACGCGGCACGTCATGGCGCGCCGTCCATCCACGTCATCTTACATGGCGGTGAACCCTTGTTGATGGGGAAATCTCGTCTGGCCCACTGGGTTGGGCTTGTTCGGGCGCACTGTCACCCGGATGTGGTGCCGTTTTTCAGTATTCAATCCAATGGTGTCATGATTGACGATGACTGGATTGAGCTGCTGGCAGACTTGGAGGTCCGGATCGGTTTGTCCGTGGACGGTCCCAAAGCCTTACATGACAAATATCGGCTCGATCATGCGGGGCGCGGCAGCTATGATCGTGTGGTTGCGGCCATTCGTCGGTTGAGGACCCACCCTCGCGGGCCAGAGATTTTTTCCAGTGTCATGGCGGTGGCGTCCACAGAGGTCTCGGCGCGTGACCTGTTTGACTTCTGGATGGAACTCGACGTCCCATCGTTCGACATTAGTCTACCTCACGCCAATCACGATCATCCCCCAGCGCAGAGTGACCTGCGCTTAGGCAACTGGCTGGTTGAATTTTTTGATTGCTATCTTGAGGCGAACCGTCCGGACCTCAGTGTCCGCTATTTCGATAACATGTTGCGGATGTTTTTTAATTATCCCGTCAGTACCGATAATATCGGAGGTCGACCGGTTGATGTGGTCGTTGTGGAAACCAACGGCAGTATAGAGCCCACAGATGCCTTTAAGTGCTGCGAAAATGGCATCACGCAGCTGGGTCTGAATGTCCAAAATGATGAATTTGACGCGGTTTGTGAAATTCCGATGGTCAAGGCCTTGCAGTCTGGTCGGGAGTCGCTGTGTTCAACCTGTAAAAGCTGTGAAGCTGTAGATGTTTGTGGTGGTGGTTACATGCCCCATCGGTTCGGTGACGGGCATTTCAAAAATCCGAGCATCTATTGCGATGACCTCAAACAGTTGATCACGCACATGCGCGGACGGGTCATCGATAGTCTTTCCACCGATTTGAGGGTGGCCCTGGGTATTGATATGGCGGAATTTGGGACGCCCCTTGCAGGCTCTTTGAAACCTGCTCCGGTTATTACGGACAAGTTCGCTTATGTTTAATGGAACCCTGAGAATCGGTCCTGATCTTAATTCTGAACAATCTGAGGCGCTACAGCTCCGGGCCGTTGCTAAGCTGAAGCGTCAGTTCACAGAGTCCGTTATTCTTCTTAGCCAAGAATCTACTGAGGCAAATTCGCTGATGGCGGTACTGAGACTGATCGCCGATTTGCCAGACTCACACCTTGCAGCGTTTTTGCTGCACCCTGCCGTGCGTTATTGGTTGCAGGCCGTCCGACGCACTGGACATCCAGACTTGGCAGATCATCGGCCACTGGTACATGAGAGCTTACCGTCGTTGGTATGGGCTTTGGCCAGCTTGAGCCAGTGCAATATTACCGAATGGCGGGTGCGGGCTGATGCCCTAGGAGGGCTTAGGGTTATTCCCTTTGGGGTCTATATTGAACTTGGGGCGGAACGGGCTGGGCAAAATCTTTCAATCCGGCTGGACGCGGAACAGTTTCGCCTTTGTGATCTGTCGGGAGAAGATCTAGCATTCTTTCAGTGGACGCATACAGATGTCGGTTATCCCGTGCCTGTCTGCCTACGCGGTAGTGCTGCCGTGCGCGTGTTTGAGACCATATTCTCGGGTCAAGTGGTTATCGAGGCGCGCGATCCGTTTTTACGTGTACACCTTACTGGGACTAATCAGCGCCGGGATGGGACTGAATTTTTCACCGTTGAAACCGGTCCTCTTTACGATGAATCGCGCTCAGTACCCCATATCCATGTAGCGGCGGAAAAGCTTGAGTCGGTTTGGCCAGAGGCAGCAGAGGATATCGGACTGTTCAGTCCGGTCCTCGTGCCGATTTGGCTTCCCCACACCCAAAGAGGCGCTTTTACCGTCAGCAGCCGCCAAGGCGCGATTTTCATCGGCGAGGGGGATGAGGCAGAAGTCATTGAAATGCTCCTGCACGAGAATGCCCATGTCAAACTGAGGCAGATCCAACTGCTGGATACGCTGCTTGAGGATCCGCTTGATGACAGTCTTCGGGTCTCTGTGCCCTGGCGCCCGGATCCCCGGCCCATCCCGGGTGTTCTGGAAGGCTTGTTCGTGTTTTCCCACGTCGCTGAATTCCACCGACGCTATGATGCGGCCGGAGTGCTGTCGCGGTCCCGTGTCGAGAGCCTATCGCGAGACTTGAGGGCGGCACATGACCTCGTCCGTCAATCCGCCCGCTTAACGGCCGAGGGTAAGCTGTTCCTGGATGATCTGGGAGAATGGATCGAGCACTTTACGGTTTTGGTCTGACCGCATTGCATGTCCTAATTCAGCGTCTTTCGAGTGTAAGGCAAGTCAAGGGAGAATGCTGGAACTTTGGCCTCGAAACGGGTTCCATCGGCGCCGATCATTAGAAACCGCCCATGCATCACACCGGATGGCGCATTGAGCGGGCATCCAGAGGTGTATTCGTGAG
Organism: Asticcacaulis sp.; assembly: GCA_046289215.1. Classification (GTDB taxonomy): domain Bacteria; phylum Pseudomonadota; class Alphaproteobacteria; order Caulobacterales; family Caulobacteraceae; genus Asticcacaulis. Next base: position 6,230 of record JBKBWB010000002.1, read on the forward strand.
ATCCGCCCGGAAGGATCACCGGTTGTTGCCCTACCACCCCTAGCCCCTTGACTTCTTCGGTCCGTCCACGCTCGTCGGTGATGATCCAGTGCCGCGAATGGAGTTGGACGGCCTGGGGGCCGAGATTTGCAATCGTAATCGTATAGGCCCATACGTGGCGCGGTACATCCGGGTCCGACTGGTCAGGGCAATAGTCCACGCGCACGTCGACGCGCACGCCTTGGGTTTCAGCGCTGTAAGTGTTCGTACTCTGGGGTGAAAAATCTGGTCGAGGCATGGGATATCAATCAGGTGCGCCGCCCTTCGGGGTCAAGTCTCTTTGTTCAGATTTCAAGACTGTCTGGTCCAGGTGCTTGGCGTTGCATGACAGACCCGTTATGAACCGCTCATGAGCACTGTTTCGATTGCCAGCGGCATCCTGCCTCACCAGTCCCTTGAAGCCCTAGCTGAGCAGGCCGCCATTACCAGCCTGACGCCGTTTGACACGGATCAGATCCAGCCAGCCAGCCTCGATCTGCGCCTGGGCGTCCGTGCGTGGCGCGTACGCGCATCGTTCCTTCCCGGGCGGCGACGGGTGCTGGACCGGTTGCCGGATGTGGCCATGCATGAACTGGATCTCAGCGCCGGGGCAGTGCTGGAGCGCGGTTGTGTCTATATCGTTGAGCTTCAAGAGCGCTTGGCCTTGCCCGAGGGCATCGCCGCCCGCGCCAATCCCAAAAGCTCGACTGGGCGGGTGGATGTTTTTGTTCGATTGTTGAGCGATTTTTCTTCAGCATTTGATGATGTGCGCGATGGCTATACGGGCCCGATCTATCTTGAGGTTGCCCCACAGACCTTTTCGGTCCTTGTTCGGACAGGTACGCGCTTGAATCAGTTGCGGCTGAAACAAGGCCCGGTTTCGGTTTTAAGGACGTTGGATGTCGGGGTGGATCTGAGTGGGCCTCTGGCCGGGTTCCGGGCGCGTCGCCATGCTGGGATTATCAACTTGGATCATGTCGATGGTCACGATCCACGCGACTTCTGGGAACCGCTAGAGCCGCGTCGTGGGGAACTGCTACTGGATCCTGGTGAGTTTTATATTCTCGCGTCTAAAGAGGCCGTTGAAATCCCCGTGCTCGAAGCCGCTGAGATGCTGCCGATTGATCCCAGTGTTGGTGAGTTCCGGGTTCATTATGCGGGCTTTTTTGACCCGGGTTTTGGCACGGAAGAAGCCGGTGGCAAGGGATCCCGTGGGGTGCTTGAGGTGCGGAGCCACGAAACGCCTTTCCTGCTGGAGGATGGGCAAACAGTTGCCCGCCTTGTGTTTGAACCTTTGACCCAGCGTCCGCAACGTCTCTACGGTCAAAGCGGATCACACTATCAGCGCCAAGGGCTGAAGCTATCCAAGCATTTCAAGGCTTGGGGCTGATAACGTCAGACGAAGAAGGATCCGACGGTGAGTGAAAAAAAATCGGCCCGTCTGGAAGATCTTGCCCGGGCCACGGGAGTGTCGATCTCGACGGTCTCGCGTGCACTGAATGATAGCCCATCGGTCAACATGCGCACCAAGCAGATGATCTGGCGCGCAGCCAAGGAGATGGACTACCCCTTCCGCAGTTATATGCCGTCTGCTCCGATTGGTGCCGAAGCAACCATTGCGGTGATCTTTTCCCGGCCCCGAGCCCGGGCATCCCGATTGGGGGATCCGTTTTTGTTTGACCTCTTGGGTGGGGTAGCCGAAGCGGCCCGGGAGCGGGGCTGCGATATTGTGCTAAGCCACGTTTCACCGGCCTCATTGGCAGAGTTTTCGGATGCCGTGGAAACCAGCCGTGCAGAGGGCCTGATTATTCTGGGGCAGGGCGGTATCCATGCGGCCCTAAACGATCTGGCCCGTAGTGAGCGGCGATTTGTGGTCTGGGGTGGACAACTGCCAGACCAGGCCTATTGCGCTATCGGCAGCGATAATCCGATAGGGGCACGGCGTGCGACCGCGCATCTCCTGCGTCTGGGGCGCCAAAAGCTGATTTTCCTCGGTGACACAGAAGCGATTGAAGCACTGCAACGCTATCGCGGCTTTGTCGAAGCGCATGATCAAGCGGGATTGAGTATTGAGCCGCAGCAGGTGGTCTCGGCTTTGTTCGAAGTCGAGTCCGCCGAGGCGGCTGTGCAATCCCTCATTCAGTCTGATGTCGAATTTGACGGGATCGTGGCCGCCAGTGACCTTATCGCCCTGGGAGCCATCCGGGCCATTAAGCGCAGTGGGAGACGAGTGCCCCAGGATGTCTCTGTTGTCGGCTATGATGATGTGCCTTTCAGTCGTTATGCTAGCCCGGCTCTGACTACGGTTTCCCAAGATACGGCAAAGGCTGGACGTATCATGGTCTCCAAACTGCTGGAGGGCGGTGGCTTGGGAGTCGAGCAATCCGAACGGTTGCCGACGGAATTGATCATCCGTGAGTCGTGCGGTGCCTGATCAGAGGTCTTTAGATCCAATTTCAATATTGGATATGCATTGGTACTAATGCTTCAAGATTTGCAAAAATTTGCATAAAGGTATCCTTATGTCAGCCACACACTTAATGCCTGAGATGCGCAATTATTACGCGATAAATCCGAACATATAAGAAACAATTCCGCAAAACCGTGGCCAAATAACACCAATTTGACGCTTTAATTAATTGCGAGTCACCTTTTCCCGCACTTTTTGGATTTCCGTTTTCAAAAATTTGCATTATTTTTCATCCGTACTAAGCGACGTCCGCACAAGGGCGCGCGATGGAGGAAAACAATGACGTCTCTGAATAATGCGCGCTCGGCGCGTCTGCTGGGCACGACCGCGCTTTCCCTGGCGGTGCTTGGTCTGGCGGTTCCGGCCATGGCCCAAACGGCGACAGCCCCTGCAAAGCAGGATGAGGCTTCGGTCGAAACTGTGACGGTCACCGGTATCCGCGCCTCGATCCGCAATTCGATTGGCCTCAAGCGCGCCCAAGAAGGCGTTGTAGAAGTCGTTTCGGCTGAAGACATCGGCAAATTGCCGGACGTTTCGATCGCCGAATCGCTGTCGCGCCTGCCGGGGCTGGCCGTCCAGCGTATCGATGGTCGTGGCCAGCAACTGTCTGTACGGGGTCTGGGGCCGGACTACACAACCGCCCTGCTGAATGGCCGCGAACAGGTCACTACGGGTGATAACCGTGGTGTTGAATTTGACCAATATCCGTCTGAGCTGCTGTCGGGCGTGGTGGTTTACAAAACCCCCGATGCGGCTTTGATTGGTCAAGGTCTGATGGGGACTGCGGACCTGCGTACCATTCGTCCGTTAAAACAGCCGGAGCGCATTATTGCTGTCGGCGCGCGTTACGAATTTAACGAAAAAGGCGCTCTTAACGCCGGTAGCGAAGACAAGGGTTATCGCTTTAACGTCACGTTCGTCGACAAGTTTGCCAACGATACGCTCGGCGTCGCCCTTGGGGTGGCCACCATGAGCACTCCGACCCAGTCTGAGCGCTTCAACGCCTGGGGTTACGCAGACGTCAACGCCACGACCAAGGTCATTGGCGGGTCGAAGTCCTACGTCCAGTCGAACGAACTGAAGCGTACCGGTGTCATCGGTGTCGTGGAATATCAGCCGAGCGCAGACTTCAATGCCTCGCTCGACGTATTCTATGCCGACTTTGAAGAGCAACAGGACCTGCGCGGTATCGAACTGCCTCTCCAATGGTCATCAGCTCAACTGCAGCCAGGATACACGGCCTCGAATGGTCTCGTGACCAACGGCGTGTTCAATGGCGTCAAGGGCGTAATGCGCAACGACGTCAACCTTCGTGAAGCCGAAATGATGTCCATCGGCTTGAACATGGACTTCAAGATCACCGAAAACTGGCGTGGGAATTTCGACCTGTCGAAGTCTTCGGTTGATCGTAAGGACGTGATCCTCGAGACCTATGCCGGAACGGGTGAAAATGGCGTTGGTGCGACTGATAACCTCGGATTCAGCATCACGGGCGATAACGCCTACACCTTCCGCCCGAGCCTGAACTACGGCAATGCCTCGATTATCAAGCTGACCAGCCCGCAAGGCTGGGGTACGGATGCAGGCGCTGGCCGTCCGTTCGGTCAGGCGGGCTTCCTTAACATGCCGTCGATCGAAGACGAACTCACCGCCATGCGTTTCAGCGCCAAGCGTGCTCTGGAATGGGGTGACGTTGATGAACTGGAAATTGGCATTAACGCGACAAAGCGCGAAAAAACCAAGGCGGCAGACGAGTTCTTTATTGCCCTCAAGGGCGGTGCGGCATCTCTGGCCATCCCGTCCGGCCTGCTGCTCGGCAACACCAACCTGAGCTACCTCGGCCTTGGCCCGATGGTTTCTTATGATCCGCAGGCGATGCTTAATGCCGGGGTCTATGACCGTACCCGTAACACCAACGCCGATGTGATCACAAAGGCTTGGTCAGTCGATGAGACTATCTATACGGCTTACATCAAGCTGTCGCTTGATGGCGATCTGGGAACGATCCCGTACAGCGGGAATATGGGCTTGCAGGTCGTTAAGACCGAACAGGAGTCCAGTGGCGCCGCAATCAGTGGTGCATCCTTCGTTCGCAACACCAGCGGGACGGATTACACCGAAGTTCTGCCGAGCTTTAACTTCAAGTTCGATCTGAGTGACGGATACTACTTCCGTCTGGCTGCGGCCCGTACCTTGGCCCGCCCGCGTATGGACCAGATGAGCGCCAGCCAAACCTTTGGCCGCGATAACGCACGGATCACGTCAACGGATCCGTTCAACTCCTACTTCTCGGCTGGTGGTGGAAACCCGTCGCTGCAGCCTTACATCACCAACGGTGTGGACTTCTCGTTTGAAAAGTATTTCGGAACGGGCGGTTATGTCTCGGCGGCGTACTTCTACAAGCGCATAGATCAGTGGGTGAACACCAACGCCTCAGTGATCTATGACTTCTCGGGCTTCCTGAACATCCTGACTGCGGCGGAACGGGCTGCACTGGGGACTCCCCTTGGCAAGCTCAATGCCCCGAATAACCAGGGCAAGGGCTACATCAAAGGATGGGAACTGGCGGCGTCGATCCCGTTCGATCTGATCCACCCGATGCTCGATGGCTTTGGGGCGACTGTCAGTGGCGCATTCACCGAGAGCGAGATCCGTCCGGATCCGAACTCGGGGCCGATCGCCGTACCGGGTCTGTCTGAAACGGTGGTCAACAGCTCGATCTACTATGAAAAGAACGGCTTCCAGGCCCGGGTCAGTCAGCGCTATCGCTCAGACTTCCTGGGTGAGGTGACGGGCTTTGGTGCGGGACGTGCGACCCGTTCAGTGGGCGAGGAAACCGTCTACGATGCTCAGATCGGCTATGAGTTCCAAGATGGTCCGATGAAAGGCACGTCGATTGTTCTGCAAGGTTATAACCTCAGTGATGAGCCGTTCATGACGTATCAGGATGGTGACAAGCGGAAAGTTATTGACTTCCAGCGCTATGGCACTACTTACTTAGTGGGTGTGTCGTACAAGTTTTGATGGACTTGTGAACCTGTAAACTTTGAGCCTCCGAGGAAACTCGGAGGCTTTTTTATTTCGTATTGCTTGATACATGGACAGGATGTGTTCCCTGGGTTTATGATTTCTTTTGAATTGGAGATAGGCTTTGTACGCGCCACTCAAAACTGTTGTGATCGTGGGAGGGGGGACCGCGGGCTGGATGGCGGCCATGGCCTTGGCGCGTTTGATTGGGCCATCTGTTTCTGTGACGCTTGTCGAGTCCGAGGCGATCGGAATCGTCGGGGTGGGCGAGGCCACGATCCCGGCTATTCGCCACTTCAATGCGGCGATCCGACTGGATGAAGCGGCTTTCGTCCGCCAGACCTATGGCTCCTATAAGCTCGGGATCGAATTTGTCGGCTGGGGTGCGCCGGATCAGCGCTATCTTCATGCGTTTGGCGATATTGGCGCGACGTTTCAGGGGCTGCCCTACCATCACTATTGGATCCGAGAAGGGCTAGAGCGCGGTCAGTTTCGTGACCTTTGGGCCGCTTCGCTGAGCGCTGTGGCGGCTCGGCAAAATCGTTTCGCCCCCGAGGTCAAGGGGCCGGATCCGCGCCTGACCGGCCCGGCCTATGCCTTCCATTTTGACGCGACGGCCTATGCCCGGGCTTTGCGCAGCCAAGCTGAGGCGCTAGGGGTGCGTCGGATAGAAGGCAAGATCGTCTCGGTGGATATGGCGCCCGACAGCGGTGACGTGCGGGCGATCCGTCTCGAAAGCGGAGCCGAGGTCGCAGGCGAGCTGTTTCTCGATTGCTCGGGGTTCCGGGGTCTCTTGATCGAAGGGGCTCTGAAGACCGGTTATGAGGACTGGGGCGATTGGCTGCCCTGTGATCGCGCGCTGGCAGTGCCGTGCGAGTCGGTCTCCCCGCTCACTCCCTATACCCGCGCCTCGGCCCGCCCGGCGGGGTGGCAATGGCGTATCCCGTTACAGCACCGGATCGGCAATGGTCACGTCTATTGCAGCGCGATGATGTCGGATGATCAGGCGGCAGACCTGTTGCTCGCCCATCTTGATGGCCCCGCCTTGGCCGATCCGCGCCCGATCCGTTTTACGACGGGGCGGCGCAAGGACTTTTGGAACCGCAACGTCGTTGCCCTGGGCTTAGCCTCCGGGTTTCTGGAGCCGTTGGAGTCAACCAGTATTCACCTCATCCAGTCGGGGATTGTGCGGCTGATCAGCCTGTTTCCGGATGCCCGGATCGATCCGGTGCTGCGCGACACCTATAACCGTCAGATGGGCGAAGAGTTCGAACGGATCCGGGACTTTATCATCTTACATTACTGGGCCAATGGCCGAGACGAGCCGTTCTGGCGCGATCGCCGGGCCATGACCTTGCCGGAGACCTTACAGCGCAAGATTGATCTGTTTAGGCAAACAGGCCGGATTATCCGCGAGAACGAGGAGCTGTTTACCGAAGTGGCCTGGTTACAAGTGCTGTGGGGCCAAGGTATTCGGCCAGAGGGCTTTCATCCGATCGCGCGGCAACTCACAAGTGGCCAGACTGGCGAGTTCATGGACCATGTAGAGACCCTGGTTCGGACGACGGCGCAGCGGTTGCCGGATCATGCCGCCTACATTGCTGCTCATGTGGCCGCGACGGCCGCCTGAGGTGACTGAGCTGGGCAATAGGTTGCCAAAGCGGTATCATGCGTGGGCAGGGTAGCGACGGTTTCGGCAATGACCGTCCGCAAGTGGCGCAAGTGATCGGCCGCCGCTTTTGAATCGCCGTGGGCGAGGGCGGGATCGGCCCCGGCGGGGATAAGATTTTGACCGATATAGACCGAGATCCAGCTGGCATTGGTAAACAGTTCGATTCCGTCTGACACGGTGCGTCCGTCGCGTTGAAAGTGCGCCATCTTATAGACGAGGCTGTCCGGAATGCTCATGGCCTGAGTATAGGCCCAGAGGGGCGTATCTGAACGCTGAGTGGCCTTATAGTGCAGGATGATGAAGTCGCGGATACGCTCGAATTCATGGGAGGACAACCGGTTGTATTCCTCTCGTACCAGAGGGTCGATTGTTTGTCCGGGCCATAGCGCCAGCAGGCGCATGATCCCTGTTTGAATGAGGTGCAGGCTGGTCGATTCCAGCGGTTCGAGAAAGCCGGATGCTAGGCCTAAGGCGACGACATTATGGTTCCAGGCTTTTCGGCGTCTGCCAGTGACAAATCGCAAGGGCCGGGGATCAGCCAAGGGCGCACCATCGAGGTTGGACAACAGAGTGTCCGCCGCATCATCATCCGTGATATAGGCGCTGGAATAGACGTAGCCGTTGCCGATCCGGTGCTGTAACGGGATGCGCCATTGCCAGCCTGCGGCTCTTGCCGTCGAGCGGGTATAGGGGGTGATTGCCTTTTGGCCTTCGCAGGGGACGGCCAGCGCCCGGTCACAAGGCAGCCAGTGCGACCAGTCCTCAAAACCGGTCTTGAGCGCCTCTTCGATCAGAAGGCCCCGGAAGCCGGAGCAGTCGATAAAGAGATCCGCCGCTAAGACGCGACCATCGGACAGGTGCACCGACACCACATCGCCTGATTGGGGATCGCGTGAGACCGATTGTATTTCGCCTTCCCATCGCGTGACCCCTTGGGCTTCAGCGCGTTCCCGCAGAAACGCCGCATAGAGCCCGGCATCGAAGTGATAGGCATAGTCATAGCTGGACTGGACCTGTTGGGGGTTCCGCAAGGGGTGGGCAAACCGGTTGTCCTCTGACATTTGCCAGGCCACGGAATAGGCTCCGAGCGGGGTCGGATCGCCGTTGAGGTGCGCTCGCAGCCAATGCTGGAATACGCCATGGGCATCGAAATCAATCCCATAGCGGCCAAAGGGGTGCATATAGCGATCCCCCAAACGGCCCCAGTCCACAAACTGTATGCCCAGTTTGAAGCTGCCCTGGGTGCGGGCCATGAAGGTGGCTTCGTCGATCCCCAGCATACGGTTGAAATGCCGGATTGGCGGGATGGTCGCTTCGCCGACTCCGACCGTTCCGATCCGGTTGGATTCGATCAGGGTCAGGTCAAGGTTATGACGCAGCCGGTGCGACAGGGCTGCCGCGGTCATCCACCCCGCAGACCCCCCGCCGATGATGGCGACCTTGAGGGGGCGTTTGACGTCTACGGCGTTTTCTGGCGGCTTCAGGCTTGGTCCCATACGGATTAGACCGCCTTAAGCCCGCGCCAGCTCCAGGCCGGAAGCGTCATCGTCTGGCCGGTCTTGAGGCTCAGGCGCGCGCCGCTTAGGAGATCCTGCCACGTCCCGCTGATCCCGGCGTCGTTTAGCGTGGCGGTCAGCGGCTGGGGCGAGAGGTTGAACAGGCCCATAATCCGGTTGCCCGGAACGCTGCGGGTAAAGGCAAACAGCGCCTTGGGCTGGTCGTGACGCACAGGCGCGATCAAGCCGCCCCACGGGGCATTCCAGAGGGCGGGATTGGCTTTTTTGATTGCGAACATCCGGGCATAGAGGTCGCCCATGGGATGGGGTTTCCAGACGATCGGGTCTTTTTCAAAAAAGGCCAGACGCTTGGGATCACCACACTCTTGACCATTATAGATCATCGGAATGCCCTCGCCGAGCACCGACAGGCCGACAGCGGCTTCGGTCGCCGGACCAAACCGCTCATAGGCCGTGCCTTCCCAGGCGTTCTGGTCGTGGTTGGATACATGCAGCATGCGCATGGCCGAAGCTGGGAAGATGTTGCGGTGGTCGGCATAGTAGCCCCAGAGCGCGCCGCAATCGGCCTTGCCAAAAGCGATATTGTGCATCGCGTTATTCCAGTTCCAGCCATAGCTGGCGCTGAATGCCTTGTAATGCACATCGCGAACATCGGCCTCGGCCAGCATGAAGACCGGCTTGACCGCATCAAGCTGGCGGCGGGCCTGTTCCCAGAATTCGATGGGTACGAAATGGGCGACGTCACAGCGGAATCCATCGATTCCGACATCGCGCACCCAATAGGTCATGGCATCGGCCATATATTGCCGCAGGCCCGGCTGGCTATAGTCGAGGTCGACAATGTCGGTCCAGTCGAGCCACAGGGTCGGGTGCATCTTGCCTTCGTGATCGCGGCTGTACCACTCCGGGTGCTGGCTTACGAGCGGGTTATCCCAGGCGGTATGGTTGGCCACCCAGTCAATGATCAGCTTCAGGCCGCGATCATGGGCGGCCTGAACCAGGGCCTTGAAATCCTCAAGCGTGCCGAACTCCGGATTGACGCTGTAATAGTCCCGTACCGCATAGGGGCTGCCGAGGCTGCCTTTTCGGTTCACCTTGCCGATCTCATGGATCGGCATCAGCCAAAGGATGCTGGCGCCCAGAGCCTTGATCCGGTCGAGTTGCGGAATGATGGCCTTGAACGTGCCCTCTTGGCTGAATTGGCGCGTATTGATCTGATAGATCGTGGCGTTCTTGGCCCAGTCTGGGTGCGGCGTTCCGGTATTGGGCTTTGATCCAGTGGCGGCTAGGGCATGCGTGCCCGAGAGGTTTGCCGCGGAGAGCGCGGCGCTGCCCAGCAGGAGACTTTGACGGCGGGTCAGGGATGCTTTTGTCATGCCTTGGCTCCTTGGCGGGCGGCTTTTTCGGCCTTGTCTTGGACAAACAAGACAGCAACGGCGGCCAGCAGCAGGCTCAGGCCGCCGATCGCCAGGGCGTAGAAAGCCTGGCCATTAAAGAAGGATTTCAGCATGGCCCCCAGGATAGACGCGGCCACCAGCTGCGGGATGACGATAAAGAAATTGAACACCCCCATGTAGATCCCCATCTTGGCGCTCGGCAGGGTGCCCGAAAGGATGGCATAGGGGATCGACAGGATCGCGGCCCAGGCAAAGCCGATGCCGATCATCGGAATCCACAACAGTGTGGGATCCGGCAAGTGGACCATTCCTGCAAAGCCCAGCGCCCCGAGGACGAGACACAGGGCATGCGTGCCCTTTCGGGTGATCAGACGGGACAAGGGCGGAATCAACAGCGCGGCGATCACGGCCACGCCATTATAGATGGCAAACAGGATACCGACCCAGTTCGCCCCTTCATTGTAGGCAACCGAGGTGGGGTCGGTCGTATTGTAGTGGAACGCGGTGACGGCCGAGGTGGTGTAGATCCACATGGCAAACAGGGCAAACCAGGAGAAAAACTGGACGACTGCCAGCTGACGCATGGTCTTCGGCATGCTGATGGTGTCCGCGACGATTTCGAAAAATGCGCCCTTTTCCTTGCTGTTTTGTTTCATCAGGCCGGCTGCGATTAGGCACAGTCCGAACACCACAAGCCCACCGCCAAGGACATAGAGCTCCTTCTCCAGCCCTTGACTAAAGACTGCAAAACAGAGTGCCGAGCCGGCTAGCAACAGGCCTAGGCCAAGTCCATAAAAACGACCCAAACCCGGTGCGATGATCTTGTCGCGCAGACTTTCACCAGCATTGTTTTCAGCTTCAGCCCGCTCAAAAGCGGCCAGTTCGTCCGGGCTGTATTCTTTGGTGGTGAAAACGGTCCATAGCACCGCAAGCAACAGTCCCGCTCCACCAATGTAGAAGGACCATTTCACACTGTCCGGAATGATCCCGGTCGGGGCTGTGCTCGCAACCGCAAACACATTCGACAGGATCCACGGCAAGGCCGACGACAAAACCGCCCCCACGCCGATAAACAGGCTTTGCATGGCATAGCCCTGGGTACGTTGCTCATCGGGCAACTGGTCCCCGACAAAGGCGCGGAACGGTTCCATCGTGATGTTAATCGAGGCGTCCATGATCCACAAAAGCCCGGCCGCGATCCACAAGCTGGGCGAATTGGGCATGGCGATGAGCGCCAGCGTCGTTAGGATGGCCCCCCAGAAGAAATAGGGACGCCGCCGTCCCATCTTGCCCCAGGTCTTGTCGCTGAAATAACCAATGATGGGCTGGACCAACAGGCCGGTCGCTGGGGCGGCGATCCACAGGATCGGCAATTGCTCAATCTCTGCGCCTAAGGTCTGGAAAATGCGGCTGGCATTGGCGTTCTGAAGGCCAAATCCGATCTGTATGCCGAAGAATCCGAAACACATGTTCCAGATCGCCAGCAGGCTCATTCTGCCCTTGGTCATGTCCTCACCCTCGGTTCCGCCCTTGTTGATCCGGCGGTTTTGCTGTTTTGAGCCTGTCACATCACATTAAGGGGATCAAATCCGTAGCTTTGTGTGAAGGCTTAGCGTGCTCTTTTGTCTGTGCCTCTCAATCCTTTTGTGCCGATCAAGAGAATTTAATCTTACCTTTGTCTTGCTGCACTCATGTCAGGAGAAACCGAAGCGGATCGGTCGCCCGTGCCCGCCAAGCGGCTTCGTTATGCGACGTGCCGGGATAGATCTTAAACGTCAGAGCGCGTGGATCCGTGAAACCCGCTTTGTAGAAGACAGGTAGCAGGGCCTCTGAATAGGGGCCGTAGAGGCCATCAAGCGCCTCTGTGCCGTGGTCAATCCAGAGACGGGTTCGGGTAGGATCCGGTTTGCGCTGTTCGAGATAGCGCGCCATGGCGGCCGTGATTTTGGGGCGCCACTGGTCGGCATGGGTAAAGATCCGATCCGGATTGATCGCCACCGGCCAGTGCATCGATAAACAGGCGGCGGCACTGAACACATCCGGGCGTTCGCACACCCCATAGAGCGAGATCAGCCCGCCCATGCTTGAGCCCATCAGGAAGGTCGCGGAACGGTCGGGGTTGGTGCGAAACTGTTGGTCAATGCGCGGCTTGAGGTCGTAGGCTAGGAACCGGATGTAATGATCGGCAAAGCCGACATTGCCGCCAAACTCCTTAAACACCGCATCGCGTACATCCGGGCTAAGCTGTTGCAGGACCGCATTGGGGGCATATTCCAGCCGTCTCAGGTCGGTGCTCCAGATGCCGACGATAATCGGCGAAATCCCGCCCTGTTCTGTCTTTAAGCGACCAACAGCTTCGTCGAGGCCCCAGTCCGTGCCCGTATTGGCAATTCGCGGATCAAACAGGTTCTGGCCATCGTGGGCATAGATCACCGGGTGGCGCACCGGCCCTTTCGGGTCATACTCGGGTGGCAGCCATATGCTGACATGGCGTTTGGCCTCTAAGCCGGCACCCGTCTGGTCAGGCCAATAGATCAAGGTGCCCAATACCCCTGATCCTGCCACGTCTTGCATGTAGACCGACACGTCTTTTTTGAAGTCGGTCAGGGTCTGAACGAGGCGGGCCTCGCCCGTCACCTTGTGCGTAAAGTTCGGCAGGACCGTCCCCGACGGTCCAACCCCTTCGCGGGCCCAGGTGCCGAGTGTGAACTTGTACTCAAGGGGCGTGCCAAGGGGGACCATAAGGCTGGCCGAGTGGCGGGTGCTGGAGCCGGGGATCGGCGACATCTTCATCGCATCGGCTTTCCACGGCCCAAGGATCGGCAGGTTGCCGGTTAGATAAACCGGGCCAACACCCGCTGGAACCTCGACCTCCAGAGTCACGCGTGCATTTGACTGGGCGACCGCCGCAGAGCCGATCAGGGCCAGGGCCGCTGAGCCCCCAAGTAACGCGCGACGATCCGTATGGGCCCTAATCATGACTGAGCCTTTTTCGGCATCAGGCTTTTGAACGCGCCCTTGACCCGATCTGTCGGGGATTCCGGCACGAACTGAACCGCCGCCCCGCCCCCGGCTCCGAGACGCAGAGATAGCGTATCGCTGGCCCGTACGGTCCGGGTTTCGATCACATAGTCGTAGGGGTTGGTTTTCCAGTCCGCCTTGTCGCCATCGCGATAGATCACGGCTTTGTAGCGCGTACCGGCCTCAAGGAAGGTGAGGGGAATCGCGACCTCGCGTGCGGTTTCATCGGTCAGCGCCCCGAGATACCAGTCCTTGCCGCCGCGACGCTGACGCGCCATGACAATAAAGTCGCCCACCTCGCCTTGCAGGGCGACACTGTTTTCCCAGTCCGTCGGGACATCCTTGATGAACTGGAACATGCCCGGATGTTTTTCATAGTTTTCAGGCAGGTCGGCGACCATCTGGATCGGGCTGTAGATTGTCACATAGTGCGCCAGTTGCTGGGCGAGGGTGGACTGGATCCGAACTGGATTATCCGGCCCATAGGGGATGAGATCAAAAATGCCCGGCGTATAGTCAAACGGACCAGACAGCATACGGGTAAAGGGCAGGATGGCCACATGTTCCGGCGGATTCACGGGATCGCCCCAGGCATTGTATTCCTGTCCGCGCGCGCCTTCGCGTGAGATCCAGTTGGGATAGGTCCGGCGCAGGCCCGTGTCCTTGATCGGTTCGTGCGGATTGATGGCAATCCGGCGCTTGGCCGCTTCCTGAACGACCTTGAGGTGGTGGCGAACGGCAAACTGCCCGTCATGCCATTCGTATCGCAGCGTGCCGTTCTCATCGCGGCGGGCCATATTGCCGCCGTCCGCAACGTAACCCGTTTTGACCGAAGTCACGCCTTCGCGCGCATAAAGGTCGAGCGCGTCGGATAGCTGCTTTTCGTAGTTGGTGACGTTGGCGGACGTCTCATGATGGCCAATCAGGCGCACGCCCTTGGACTGGGCATAGGCGCTCAGGGCCTTGAGATCGAAATCAGGGTAAGGCTTGGTGAAGTTGAACAGCTCACCGTTGTTGAACCAGTCCCCGTCCCAGCCTTCGTTCCAGCCTTCGACCAGGACGCCGCCGAAGCGGTTCTTCGCTGCAAAATCAATGACCTTGCGGACATTTTCGTTGCTGGCCCCGTGGGTCGGGCCCGAGCCCCAGGTGTTCTTGCCCAGGTGCATGCCCCACCAGACCCCGGCATATTTCATCGGTTTGACCCAGCTGACGTCGCCCAATCTGTTGGGCTCATTCAGATTCAGGATCAGGTCGGAATTCATCAGTCCCACGGCCGAGGACGCTATGTGTACCGTCCGCCAGGGTGTGTTGAATGCGCCGTCGAGTTTGGCCTTGCTGCCATCCGAGGAGGGGGCCAGATCGGCCCGCAAGACGCCCGGGCGGTGGTGCACAAGACGCATGCCGCTGTAGTTCACCAGCGCAGCTTCGTGGATCGCCAGATGGGTACCGTCCTGAAGCTTGAAAGTTGCCGGAGTGTGGGCATTTTCAAGCGTATCGATTGAGCCGGTGCGGTAGAGATATTCATAGCGGTTCCAGCCGCCGCCCGGAGTCCACCAAGCGGTCGCCGGACGAGGTAGGCGAAACTCGGTGATTTCGTCAGTTAAAACCCGTTGCGGCTGAGCCGGATCGGCGGGCAGCTCGTAGCGGAACCCAAGGCCGTCATCATAGATACGGACCCGCATGACCATGAGTTCTTTGCCCGGTGCCTTGGCATCTTCGAGGCGAACTTCGAGTTCATTGTGATGATCACGAACCTGTCGCCTTTCACCCCAAGGCTGCTCCCATGTGCTGTCGCTTTGCTTTTCTGAATGTGCGCGAATGGTCAAGCCTTCGTCATAGTTGCGCCCCTTGCTGAAGCGCAGTCCCAGACGGCCCTTGTCAATGACGGCCTTATCCTTGAGGCTGACGGACCATGTCGGTTTTCCGTCGTCATCGGACACGGTGACGCGAATTTGGCCATTCGGAGATGTGGCGCTGACGCTCGCGGCCTGAACCAGGGCGGGTAAAGCGCAAAACAGGCTTAGGGCCGCCATGAGGGGCATGACTTTGCTGCCCGGATGAAGCGGGGTAATGACGCGCATGATAGTCCTCCCGGGGTCTCTGCGGACCCTCTGGGCAACGCTCCCATGGAATGCAAAAAAATGCAATATTTTCGGTAGATTTTCCTGTTTTTGTAAAATTTCTCATGGGAGTCATTTTTTTTAACCTGGTATAATATTTATATTATTCAATAAGTTGATACGCATAAAATGACGTCTGTGCTTGAGAAGAAAAAGTCATTGCCATTTTTGCAAAAAAATGAAAATCTTGTGCAAGCGTCGAAAAATAAGGCGCAGGGAGGACTCGAGATGAGGCAGGTGTCTTTCGCACCTCGCGCCAATTCGGCGGCGAGACGCAAGGCCTTAAGGTCGTTCGTATGGGCATTGACGGTTGGCGTTATTGTCGGCTTGGCGACAGCTGCGCCCGATAAAGCCGCCTATGCCGCAGATATGGATAGCCTCGGGCAGTGGTCCGAGGATCGGGTCCAGCGTCTGCCTCAGGATGAAAGTTTGTATTTCCTCCTTGTTGATCGTTTCGCAAATGGCGATCCGCGAAATGACAAGGCCGGGAGCAAGGGCGGGCGGCTCGAGCACGGGTTCGATCCGACGCACAAAGGCTTTTACCATGGCGGGGATTTCAAGGGCCTGACGTCGAAGCTGGACTACATCCAGGGGTTGGGGGCGACAGCGATCTGGGTGACGCCTATCTTCCGCAACAAATGGGTGCAGGGGGCTCCCGGCAAGGAAAGTTCGGGTTATCACGGTTACTGGATCACCGATTTCCTCGACGTGGATCCACATCTCGGGAGCCGTAAGGACTTTAAAGCCTTCGTTGATGCCGCTCATGCGCGTGGGATGAAGGTCTATATGGACATCATCACCAACCATACCGCCGATGTGATTGCCTATAAGGAATGCAATCCTCCGGGCAAGGATGGTCGCCCTCTGGCTGGTCCGCCCTGTGCCTATCGTTCGATTGCCGACTATCCTTATAGCCGTAAGGGCGGGGCAAATGGCGAGCCAATTAACCCCGGGTTCCGGGGGGATGGGGCGGAGGAGCTTGCGAAAGAGAATTTTGCTAAGCTAACCCGAACAGATTACGCTTATACCCCTTACGTTCCCAAGCCTGAGCAGGGGATCAAAAATCCGGCCTGGTTGAACGATGTGCGCTGGTATCACAATCGCGGCGAAACCCGATACGAGGGTGAAAACTCGCAGTATGGTGATTTTGCGGGTCTGGACGATCTCTTTACCGAAGATCCACGCGTCGTCGATGGCATGGCGGAGATCTATAAATCCTGGATCACGGATTTCCGGGTTGATGGCTTCCGGATTGATACCCAAAAGCATGTCCGTCCTGAATTCTGGCAAAAGTTCATTCCCCAGATTGAAGCACATGCCAAGGCCCAGGGGATTGAGCACTTTCATATCTTTGGCGAGGTTTACAATTTCGATGCTGCGGATCTAGCGCGCCACACAGTCGATGATGGTATGCCTTCTGTGCTGGACTTTGCCTTCCAGGGTAAGGCCGCAGACTATCTGATCCACGGCAAGCCTGCACGGGATCTCGAAAACCTCTTCAAGGCCGATAAGATCTATGCCCGCGGTGAGGCGACAGCAGCGATCCTTCCGACCTTCCTCAGCAACCACGACATGGGGCGTTTCGCGGGCTTCCTGCGGCAGAAGCATCCCCAGATGTCGGATGCTGAGGCATTAGCCCGTTTGAAACTTGCGCATGCGTTGATGATGACGGCCCGCGGGGTGCCGGTCGTCTATTACGGTGATGAACAAGGGTTCGTTTCTGACGGTGGAGATCAGGATGCTCGCGAAACCCTGTTCGCCAGTCAGGTCACAGTTTATAATGACAATGATCTGATCGGGACGGATCGGACGACGGCCCAAGACAACTTTAGTGCCGATCATCCGCTTTATCGGGCTATCCGGGAGCTGAATGATCTTCGCAAGGCGTCAGTGGCTCTGCGGCGCGGTCGTCAAATCGTGCGCTATTCGGATGAAAAAGGCGGCCTGCTCGTCTTCTCGCGCATTGAGGCCCAGAGCGGTGAGGAAGTCGTCGTTGCGATCAACGCGACAGATACGGCGCGTAGCTTCAATACCGTTGTCAATCCGGACGCCGTGGCTTTTGAGGCCCTGCGTGGGTCTTGTTCGCCGGCTGTATCTGCGCCGGGCAGTTATGCCATGAGCGTGGCGCCGCTGGATTTTGTTATTTGTCGGACCCGAAAGGGGGCGTCCTAATGCTCAATACTCGCCCTCTGTTTGGTGCCGCCAACGATGCTGAAACCGCCTCTCAGTCAGACTCTCTGGCTTGGTGGAAGGGTATGGCGATCTACCAGATCTATCCGCGCAGTTTCGCCGATAGCAACGGGGATGGTATTGGTGACCTTAAAGGCATATCGGATCGCCTTGACTATGTCGCCGACCTTGGCGTCGATGGGATTTGGATCTCGCCTTTCTTTGTTTCGCCGATGCGGGACTTTGGCTATGACGTCGCCGATTTTTGTGATGTCGACCCGATCTTTGGAACGCTCGAAGACTTTGACGCACTCTTGTCCAAGGCCCACAGCCTAGGCCTCAAGGTGCTGATTGATCAGGTTTATTCCCATACATCAGACCTGCATCCATGGTTCGCCGAAAGTCGGTCTAGCCGTGATAATCCCAAGGCGGACTGGTATGTCTGGGCGGATCCCAAGCCCGATGGATCGCCCCCGTCGAACTGGCAAAGCGTGTTTGGTGGCCCCGCCTGGGAATGGGATGCCCGTCGGTGTCAGTATTACCTCCACAATTTCCTGACCTCTCAGCCCGATTTGAACCTGCATAATCCAGAGGTGCAGGATGCGGTTCTGGATGTGGCGCGCTTCTGGCTGGACCGGGGTGTGGATGGGTTCCGGCTCGATGCCCTTAACTTTAGCATGCACGACCTGTTGCTGCGCGATAACCCGCCATCGGGGATCAGCCCGCAACAGGCGACACGTCCGTTTGACATGCAAAAGCATGTCTATAACCAGTCGCACCCCAGTATCGTGCGCCTGATCGAACGGATCCGGGCCCTGATTAATCTTTATCCGCAACGCTTTACGGTGGCAGAAGTGGGCGGGCCGGATCCGATTGGGGAGATGAAAGCCTTTACCCACGGGGATATCCGGCTGAATTCAGCCTATAACTTTGACTTTCTTTATGCTCAGACGCTGAGGCCGGAAACGGTAGTTCGTTCTCTCAGCCAATGGAGCGAAGATCCCGAAGAAGGCTGGCCCTCCTGGGCGTTTTCCAACCATGATGCGCCCCGGGCCGTCACGCGCTGGGGTTCGTCGGCGACCCGCGCGGATTGGGGTCGTCTTAGCCTGATGATCCTTTTGGCGCTGCGCGGAAATGTGTTCCTCTATCAGGGTGAGGAACTTGCTTTGCCCCAGGCCGAGGTCGCGTTTGAGGATCTGCAGGATCCTGAGGCGATTGCCAACTGGCCTCGAACCTTGGGTCGCGATGGGGCCAGGACGCCCATGCCCTGGGTCAAGGAATTTGCTCATGCCGGCTTTTCGACGGCAAAGCCGTGGCTTCCAGTTGATCCACGTCATCCAGATCTTGCTGTCGATCAGCAGATTGCTGATCCACAATCACAGCTTTTGTTCACGCGCCAAGCCTTGAGAGTGCGAAGGACATTGCCCGCGCTTCTGACCGGGACTCAACGCTTCATCGTAGCCCCCGATGGAATTCTGGCCTTCTGGCGGGACGATGGTGGACAATCCATCCTCGGTGTCTTTAACCTGACTGTCGAAGAAAAGACTATGGCGCTTCCTGAGGCTTCCGGCTGGTCAGTTATTCTTGCCAGTTCGGACGAGGCTGGGGCGGGTCTTGCTCGCGGGGCGTTGGCCCCCCTCTCAGGGGGCTGGCTCGCACCTCGCTGAAACAGGCAGGCGGCCAGAAAAAACGGATTGGGGCAGGGATGATACAGATGCTGGTCGGGGATATTGGCGGCACAAATGCGCGCTTTGCGCTGGCGGACCTTATGGGTACCGGAGAAGTCATCTTGCATGACATCGAAAAAATCCCGACGGCCTCTCATGCGGATTTTGAGAGCGCTCTGTCGGACTATCTCGGCCGTATTGGGGGGCGCCCGGCTTTGGCCTCATTTGCGCTCGCAGGCCCCGTGGTCAATGGCAGTGTCCGCCTGACCAACTGTGATTGGGATGTTTCTGCGGTGGCGATCCGTACCCGTTTCGGGATGGACGCGCGTATCGTCAATGACTTTGCCGCCATGGCACGTGGTGTGCTGGCTCAGGGGCCAGAAGCGTTTGAGACCCTGATCCCCGGTACGCCCTACCTCGGGGCGCCTGTGGTGGTGTTGGGTCCCGGAACTGGGCTTGGACAGGCTTTGGTATTTCCGACCCAAGGGGATTGGACCGTCCTTCCGACCGAAGGTGGGCATCGGGCCTTTGCCCCGCGCAGTGATGAAGAGCGGGCAGTACTGGCCTGGCTCCAAGCCCGCTACGGCTATATTTCGTTCGAGCGGGTCGTTTCGGGTATGGGGCTTGAAAACCTCTATCAGGCTCTGTGTGCCTTGCGGGACCAGCGCGCCGTTTTCCATCTGGCGCCCGACATTTCCGCAGCCGCTGTGTCCGGGGCTGACGCCTGTGCCATGGCAGCTGCGCACATGCTGGCGATGATTTTGGCGACCTTTGCCGGGGATGCCGTGCTGTCAACGGGTGCCCGTGGCGGCGTCTATATCGCGGGCGGTGTCGCCGAGCACCTCAGCCCGTTCCTGCGCGGCCAGGCCTTTGCGGAGCGGTTCCATGAGCGCGGTCCGATGTCGCCGTACCTGGCCAATGTACCTGTTTTGCGCAGCCTCGATGGTCACGCCGCCTTGATGGGCGCGGCCTATTTGATGGCCCAAGCCTAATCGGTTTTCAGGCGACTTTGCTGTCCGGCTTTTCCAGATCAAAAGTCGGGGTGGTGTCGTACTCTTTTCCCTTCCATCCGCCTGTGGCCTTGACCAGCCGCGCATAGGCGACTTTCAGCGCTTCAAGTGGCAGATTGCGGGCATCGATGTCGGGCTTCAGCCCATGGCGCCGACGCAGCACGCCGTTGGCATAGAGCACATTGGCCCGCCAGAGGGCGGTCGGGGTCATGAACTCGGTGGAGACCGAGACATTCATCATCGGGCCGTTGGTAATCCGATGCGGCCCGTTTTGCGGCCAGGTCAGCATTTTGCCGGGGGTCAGGGTGACGGTGGCGGCATCCTGATCCCAGTCAGGATTGAAGGGGATTTCTTCTTCCTGTTCTTTAAGCACGACGCTTTCAAACAGGATGTTGTCCACGAACGGGGGCTTGGGTTGCCAGGCGCGGACGGTCTTTTCCCCGCGCATCTGCCACAGCATCACCAGCGGCACGTCAAAATGATAGAGCACCTGGATGTTCGGTGAGGAGATCAGCACACCAAAATCCTGTTTGAAGGTCTTTTGCCCGCTACCGGCCTCGACATCCGCAAACATGGCCTGACACAGCCGGTCGCATTCTGTATCGTGGGCGTTGGCGTGGCGCAGGTTAACCCACACGCGACCGGCCTGTGCTTCTGCCAGAAGGCGATCCCCTGACAGGGATCCGGCGCTGCCGCGACGCCAGCTTTTGACGTCCTGGCTGTCGTCTCCCATCGTAAAGACGCCCAGCTTGTCGCGCGGATAGGTATGGAGCAGGCGCGCCAGACCCTCGTCGTTAAACAAGGGCTCTTCCGCGAGGGTGTGTTGGAACTCCAATACAGCCTTGCCAAAGCGCTGGGCTTTGTCAGCAGTCCAGTCGGTCAGGACGGTCCGGGTCATAGGGCGGTCTCCGGGCTCTGGGGGATCGGGGCGGACTTTTTGGCGGCCGCGGCGCCATAGAACTTGATCTTATGGAACCACATGACCTTGCCGAGGCCACGGGCGGTTTTGTCGAGCCAGTGGGCCTGATCGTTGGCCCCCATCAGTACGGCGAGTAGAGCCCGTAGGCCGTAAAGACCGGTCTGGGCTATGCCAATCAGCATCCATTTGACGATCCCGCCCCAATTGCGGGGTTCGGCGCACCAAGCCGCAGTACTCGGTCCCTGGCCATAGGCATAGGCTCTTAACAAAGTATAGGACAGGGTCAGGCGGCGGATCGGCGCATCCTCATAGACAAAGGCTTCCGCCGCCCAGGCGATGCGTGCGCCTCGGGCCCGCATCTCAAAAAACAACCGATCATCCTCGCCGCCGATCTCATTGCGATCGAGCGAGAAGGGCGGCTCGATCCCCTTGAGGGCGTCCCGGCGGATCAGGCTGTTGCCGCATCCGTAATAGTCCGGGATCAAGCCCGAGGTTGCGGGACCAAATCGCGAAAAAAAGGCTTCGAAATAGGCCCTGTGCCGTTGCAGGGTTTCCGGGATCCGGCCCTTGACCGGGCCAAAGACCACATCGGCCTGATGATCCGCCTGGACCTTGAGCAGGCTCGCCAGCCAGTGCGGCGGGGCCGCTTCATCATCATCGATGAATATGATTAGAGGGGCGTCTGTCACAGCCAGTGCCGTGTTGCGCGCATGGGCGACCCCGGGGCGAGGTTCATGGTGATAGCGCAGTTGGAAAGGTAGCTCTGGAGCCAGTGCCTCAACGATGTTTCGGGCACAGCCTTCAGGGCTATTGTCGCACACCAGATAGTCCAGACGGGAAAAATCCACCCCCGTTTGTGCCGCAACAGAGGCCAGGCACGCCTTCAACCCTTCGGGACGGCGAAAGGTGGGCGTGATCAGAACAACATCGATCATAGGCTTATCCGGCCCCGTCCACACCACCGGCATCGGCGGTGGTCAACCGGGTGCGGGCATGGCTAAAGGCGTGACGCAAACCAGCCAGTCGTCCCTTCGTTTCGAGCTCGATCATCGCGATTTGATCAAGGCGACGGGTCAGACGCTGAGCCCGTTCAAGCCAAAGGGGGCCACCCAGACGGCCCAGACTTTCGAGGCCCATCAGAGCCCCCTGCCGCAGGCGGCCCATGTCCTGAGTTCCAAATACGCGCCCGGCATAGACGGCGGTCTGTTGATTACAGAACGGGGCCTTATAGGCATCATGGCCTGCGGCCAGATCATAGTGGGTCAGGCCAAGTCCGGGCATGGCGCGGATCGCGGCAAATAAAAAGCTGGTTCCCGGTGAATAGGCGGCCATGTCCGGATCAAAGGCGGCGACCCAGGGATGGAAATGTGCGCCCATGCGCACCCCGAAATGACCGGCAACCAGCCGATCTCCAGCATAGAGCGAGAGCATCAAGCCCTTGAGTGGGCTTTGGGTCTCATTGAGAGCCGTGCGGAACAGGGCGCGTATCCAGTGGGCGCTGACAAAGTCATGAATGCCGGTTTGGACCGCCTGACGGCTTTTCCAGTTCAGCAGGGTCTCTAGCGCCGCATGCCCATTTGCATCTGGCGTTTCTACGCGCAGACTTAAGGTCCCGACTTCACGGTCGAGCTTGTTTTCTAGCCGCATCATGTTTTTGAATTTCTTGGGCGACAGACTGCGCAAGGCCGCGATGAAGGCTTCCGGCGACTGCCCCTGATCCAAAACAAGGCTGTAAGCAATTTGCGCGCCTTCAGGCGGCGAAAGAGCGGGTGTGCCCAGGTCGGTCTGGGCCTGCACAAAGGGATGGTTTGGGCCGAACAGACCATAGGGATCAATCAGGCCCCCAAACACATACTCACTGATCCCGGCACGCCGCAAAGTCGCGCGGGCGTCAAAATGCACGCCAGGCGCACTCAGCAGGGCATTGAAATCTGCAAAGGGGGCCCCGATCGGACGAACTGTTCCCCCAGGGCGGAGATGGCCGGCCAAAATGCCAACAAGACTATTATCCTGTTCAATAAGGATAATTCGAGCATCCTGTCGGACTGTGCTGACAAGGCTTGCAAACTCCGGGGATAGCAACGGTGATGCAAATGCAGGTGTTTGCATCTGAAACCGTTTCCAGATCGCCAGCGCATCTTCGCTCAGGGCATTAACTGGAATTGATCGGCAACTAAGCATTGGGATCCCCGTCTTAGAATTCCCCTTAGGGCTCATAACCTAAAGAACTCTGAAGCCGAGAAAAAAGTTCATTTCAAAAGACAAGGGCGCTTGACACCGCGGTGAGATTAGTAAAGTATGCTTGTCATAAAGGCAAGGGAGATTGTCAATGGCGACGCCAGCTGCAAAGGCCTATACCCGACGGTTCATGATTGCGATGTCTGCCTATGTCGCGGCGGTGGTCGGGGT
>JBKBWB010000255.1:0-3482 GCA_046289215.1 Asticcacaulis sp.
CTGGTCGATATAGGTCTTGAGGGAAATCACACTCGGCAAGCGCATGCGCATCGACGGGGAGCGGATTTCGACATCATAGGTGGAGACCACATCCACCCGGTCTTCAAAAACGGCCTTGATGACGTCCTGCCAGGGCCGTGTCGATAAGGGGTAATAGGAGAGCGGCCGGAAATCGGCGTTTAAAACAAGAGCGCGCCAGTCAGACGGCGGATTTTTCAGAATAAGCGGCGGACGATCCAGCCCCGGCAAAGGCGGTATGTACCGATCTGATGTCCCGCGTCCGGGGACAAGACGATCCAGCATCAGGGCTTCGGACATCGCTGCCTCCATATCCGGATGACAACGCGCGGGCCAAAAGCTCCGGCAGCGGCCATGGCTGTGTCGCGGGCCGCGAAGAGGGTATGCGGTAACTGACTGAAGACCAAGCCTCCCCTACGGGTGGTGGAATCACGTAACGAACCGTGCTCTCTCTATAAGCTGTTTTTGACGACAGCTCTATGACGATCCGTCTGTACCGTGCGTTTTCAGTCGCGCTCATCCGCGGGCGTTGCCCGCTCTCGGGCCTGAAAGCCCGGAAGAGTCCAGGCCCAGAGGATTGCCCCGGCACGAAGACCGAACCCGGCCAGAAATCCCGCCAAAGCCGGTCCCCAGAAGCCGAGGTTTAAACTGGGATGACTTAAGCCCACAAACACCAGCGCGCCGATCAGGGCTGAGGTGACATAGATCTCGCGCCGCAACAGCGCCGAAGGCTCGCCCGCGATCACATCCCGGATCACCCCGCCAAACGTCGCGGAAATCACCCCCATGGCCACGGCGGCCACCGGCGGCACATGCGCCGCCAGGGCCTTGGCCGCGCCGATCACAGCATAGGCGCCCAAACCGATAGCATCGAGCCAGTTCAGGGCATCCAGACGCCATCGCCCCGGTCCGCTGATGTAAACAAGAACGGCCACCACCACACTGACGAACAGGTACATGTCGTTGACGATCCAGAACACGGGCTTCTGGATGATCAGATCGCGCAGGGTCCCACCCCCGACCCCGGTGATAATGGCGAAAAAAATAAAGGTGATCATATCATGCTTCTGGCGCGCCGCCGCCAGCGCGCCGGACGCCGCGAACACCGCCACCCCGGCATAGTCGAGCCCCGCGACCCAGAGTTCGAGCGGGAGGGGCGAGACCTGGGCAATCGCCTCAGCCACATCGGGAACGGGAATGACTTCCCGACTTTCGGATCTCAGGGTCATGGGCACTCCAGTCAATCTTGGCTTATCAGGCTTCGTCCGTACCGAAAAGCAGCCTTGCTGCGCGCTGAAATGCTGCGCAAACTGCGCTGGCCCCACTCAGTCAGGACCCGATCATGGCCACCTCTGCCGCTTGGACCCATCCGGTTCAACCCATTTCGCTGGACCAGCATCAGACGCGCCTCAAGACCCTGCGCGAAAACCTAGCGGCTCGCAACATAGGCGGCTTACTGCTCGGGGCCACATCAAGCCTGCGCTATTTTACGGGCCTGAGCTGGTACCCGAGTGAGCGCTTGGTGGCGGCTCTGATTACCCCACAGCAACTGACCTATATCTGTCCCCGGTTTGAGCTGGAAAAACTCGAAGGCCTGCCCATTCTTCCGGGTCAGTTTGCCTGTTGGGAAGAACACGAAAACCCGCATGCACTCGTGGCCCAATCGCTGCCGTCGGGGCGGCTGGCGCTTGATCCCTATTTGCCGGTCATGACCTATCATGGATTGGCCACGGAAATGGGCCATGCACGGCTGATTGACGGAGCTGCACTGATCACAGCTCAGAGAGGTCGAAAGTCCGCCCAGGAACTGGCGCTGATGCAATATGCCAAGACTCTGACCCTTGAGGTCCACCGCCGGGTCCACGCCATGGCAGAACCCGGGCTCAGAGCCTCGGATCTCGTCGCCTATATTGACCAGCAGCACAGGGCGCTGGGGGCGGACAACGGCTCAACCTTCTGTATTGTTTCGTTCGGGACGGATACGGCCCTGCCCCATGGCGGTGAAGGCGACCCCGTGCTCCGCCAGGGGGATCTGGTCCTGATCGATACCGGATGTCGGATTGGGGGCTATCATTCAGATATCACCCGCACCTGGGTCCTGGGTGAACCGACCGCGGATATGCGACGCGTCTTTGCTTTGGAACAGGCCGCTCAGGCGGCCGCTTTTGCCGCCGCGCAACCTGGCCGGCCCTGCGAGTCCGTGGATGCCGCTGCCCGACACGTCCTCGAAGCCGCCGGTCTGGGACCAGACTATGCCCTGCCCGGTCTGCCGCACCGCACCGGACACGGCATTGGACTCGATATTCACGAAGGGCCCTATCTGGTACGCGGTGACACAACACCGCTGGATACGGGTATGTGCTTTTCAAATGAGCCGATGATCGTTTTGCCCGGCCAGTTTGGCATTCGCCTCGAAGACCATTTCTACATGACTCCAACCGGGCCACAGTGGTTTACCGCCCCGCAGCCTTGTCTCGTCGAACCGTTCAAGGGTGTGGCGATACGCGAAGACCCCCGCCGTCAGCCCGCATGACGCCCCACCCAGTGTCCGCTGGCCAGACAGGCCTGAAGAAGATAGCCCCCCGTCGGGGCTTCCCAGTCCAGCATCTCACCACAGACCCAGACGCCGGGCCGAGCCGTCAGCTCCAGCGTCGGACTGACACTGTCCCAGCTTACGCCCCCGGCGCTGGAAATCGCCCGATCCAGCCCCGCCAAACCGGTTATCGGCACCGGCACAGCCTTGATCAAAGTCGCCAGTAAGGGCGCATGGCGCGGCAGA
Organism: Asticcacaulis sp.; assembly: GCA_046289215.1. GTDB lineage: Bacteria > Pseudomonadota > Alphaproteobacteria > Caulobacterales > Caulobacteraceae > Asticcacaulis. Next base: position 2,798 of record JBKBWB010000255.1, read on the forward strand.
TCCGGCGTGCCATTCAAGCGAATTTGCCCTTCACGCAGCAAGCCCAGGGCAACCGGCCCAAGACCCAAGCGCTTAAGTACCGTGCTAAGGCTCTGCCCACCCGCCTTTCGCATCAGCTCACCCAGTTTGTCCGTCAACGGGGCCAGGGCCAGATCCGGCATCAGGTCGAGCGACACCACCGCCGGTTCGCCCTGTTCAAAGGCCGTACGCAGCGGCGGCAGCACAGCATAGATCCCGCCGCCTTCGAGACCTTGGCGCGTAACCATCACTTCGCCACGTGAGGTCAGAGGGCCCGCCGAAACCCGCACGGGTTTCAGGGGCTGACCGGCAAAGCGCTCAGCAAAGACCGGGCTCCAGTCGCATAAGATCCCGGCATTGGCGGGCCGAAAGGCCGTAACCGAAACGCCCGATGCGTTGAGCGCACCCACCCACGCCCCGTCTGATCCAAGCCGGGGCCAGCTCGCGCCCCCAAGGGCGAGCACGCAAAGATCCGCCGACAGGCTAAACCCGCCCTCTGGCCCAGACACCGCCAGCGCCCCCTCCGGGGTCCAGCCCTGCCACTGGGTCCGGGTCAGAAGCTGCACCCCGGCTCCGTCGAGCCGCCTTAACCAGGCGCGCAACATCGGCGCGGCTTTGAAGGCCGTCGGGAATACCCGCCCGCTGCTGCCCACAAAGGTTTCGACCC
>JBKBWB010000256.1:0-3430 GCA_046289215.1 Asticcacaulis sp.
CCGACTATGTCGCGGTCGAGCTGCCGGCCCGCTATCTGGTGGGGTATGGTTTGGATTCAGGCGGACGCTGGCGCACTCTGCCGTGGATTGGTGCGCTCGATTAATGGGCGTGCGTTTGGGTCGCTGCAGCCGTTTCATCCGCAGGATTCGGAGATGATGGCGCCGGGGCCTTAAGCGCGGCCATAGCCGCATCGCCTGATGCGCGCGCCGTCGTGTGTACATCTCGAAGCATGGCGCCCGTGCGAACCGGCTGGGTCAGAGCTGCCCACGTCTGGTTCCAACCACTTACGGTAAAGGCTTGAGCGGCGTCCATGCGGGTGTGGGGCAACAACCCCTCACGCAAACGGTTCAAATCCGGATTGCCTGACCAGAAGAGGCCCAGGGCAAACAACACAAGCGCGACGTAACGCAAGGCATAAGGATCCGCCTCGGCGATACCGGCCTTGGCTTTTCCCACCCGAAGGCTTGGAGCCATCTCACGGGCCTGTTCAAGATGGAGTTGCCAAAGGCCGGCATCCCCGGCTGCGGGGGTATCATAGAGGCCCAGAAGACTGCCGGTCGGCAGTTGGCTGTCGGTTTCGAGACGACGCAAGATCGTTTCCCGATCCGGAAAGCGATAGCGCAACAAAGCTCGGGCACTGGCGACGAAGGCAATCAGAAGGCCCACGAAAAGGATCAGCACGTGGGCCTGAATATGTAACCGGGCGAACACCGACCACTGGGCTGCGACCAGCAAAAGTAAGGCGAACACACCCCAAGGAGCGATGACCGGAACAAATCGCTCCCAGCTCATGACCAGAGCGACCCGGTTCATAGCCGACTCCAAAGCCGGCACCTTGGGCGGTGCGGAAGCGGTCGGAGCGGGTGCAGCGGAGCGGGTCATGGTCCGGGTGTACTCAGGCTACCTAGGGTTACTCACCGGACCTTCTGGCCGGTGGCTGTGACTGCCAGGGGGCATAGGGTTCACGCGCCAGCATATCCTCATAGCTGGGGCGCGGCCTTATGACCGCCCAGTCGTCGCCCTGTACCAGAACTTCGGGCACAAGCCGACGACTATTGTAGTCACCGCTCATCACGGCACCATATGCGCCCGCAGACATAAAGGCTACCAGATCCCCGGCTTCGAGGCGGGGCAGAGGCCTTTCCCGGGCAAAGGTGTCACCTGTTTCGCACACAGGACCGACCACATCATAGGTCATGTTCTCGGCATCCGGGCGCGGACGGACCGGGCGGATATCGTGAAACGCCTCGTAAAGCGCAGGTCGCATCAGGTCATTCATGGCCGCGTCGACGACCAGGAACCGGCGTCCACCGTCGGGGCGCGCGTGATCATGAATGACCCGGGTCAACAGCACACCAGCATTGGCGGCGATCACGCGACCCGGTTCAAACAGATAGCGGACGCCCAGTCCACCCGCGGCCTCTGCGACCATGGCCGCAAAGGTTTCCGGCGAGGGGGGATCAGCCTGATTGAAGTAGGGCACCCCAAGGCCGCCCCCCAGATCCAGACGGGTCACGGTCAGGCCCCTGGCTCTCAGGGCCAGAACATGGTCCTTCATCTGACGGAAGGCCGCGCGCATCGGCTCCAGGTCAGAAATCTGGCTTCCGATGTGACAGGCCAAGCCCAAAGGATTGAGCCAAGGCTCGCGGCTGGCCCAATCATAGAGATCCAGCGCTTCGGCGGCCGAAACGCCAAACTTATCGGTCGCTCCGCCGGTGGTGATCTTGGCATGGCCACCGGCGCCAACGCCGGGATTAATTCGGATAACCAGATCTGCCCGGATTTGCAGCGCGGCGGCTACCTGGGCGAGGCGCTCCATTTCCGGTCGGGACTCGACATTGATTTGATAGACGCCGGTCTTGAGGGCAAAGGCCAGTTCCGCATCGGTTTTGCCGACACCGGAAAAAACAATATCCGAAGTCGGAACACCCGCATCAAGCGCCCGGCGGATCTCGCCTTCAGAGACCGTATCTGCACCCGCGCCTGCTGTGGCGAGCACCCGTAGCACGGCCCGGTTCGAGTTGGCCTTAACCGCAAAGGCTACCAGCGGCGCCTCACCGTCCACGCTGTGTAAGCCGGGTTGAGCCGTCACGGCATCCCGAAACACCGTAAAGTGGCGGCTGAGGGTTGCGCTCGAATAGACATAGACCGGCGTGCCTACAGCTTCGGCTAAGACTTCAAGCGACAGGCCCTCGCAGGCGAGCGCGCCGTCTTTCAGATCGAAGTGGTTCATTGCGGACGCGCAGGGCCCCGTGTCGGATCATTCCCAATGCCTTCGATAGGGGCGTCGCGGTTAGTCCGGTTTTGTTGATAGGGATCTGGCATGGTGTTGGCTTGCTTGGCGTTCGGCAGGGCGCGCGGCGGGGCCTTGTCATCGGCGGCTTTGGCATCGGCTTCTTTTTTGCGCTCGGCTTCGTATTCAGCCTTGGCCTTATCGCCCCAAAGCGGCGGGGCCTGTTCGAGCTTGCCTTGTTTGCCACAGGCGACAAGGCCAGTCGCGGACACGACCAGGACGAGGGCACTCAGGGCGGTCTTTTTCGTCAGCGACATCATGACAGAAGCTCTCTCCAGCGGGCGATTTGGGTGCGGACTTGGGCCGGGGCCGTGCCGCCGTAACTCATACGGCTATCACAGGATGCCCGGGGTGTAAGGACTTTATATACGCCCTCATCGATACCGGGGTTTAGGGCCTGCATTTCGCTAAGGGGCAGTTGCGCCAGATCCACACCTAAGGCCTCAGCGCGCTTCACGGCGGCCCCGGTCACATGGTGGGCATCGCGGAACGGGAGGTTCAGTTCGCGCACCAACCAGTCGGCCAGATCGGTGGCAGTCGAGAAGCCGGACCCGGCGGCTTCGGCCATGCGCGCGGTCTGAGGCTCAAGGTCACGGACCATCCCGGCTGTCGCTGAAATCGCCAGATCCAGCGCATCAAAGGCGTCGAAGACCGGCGGCTTGTCTTCCTGCATGTCCTTGGAATAGGCCAGCGGCAGCCCTTTCATAACGGTCATGAGAGCGATCAAGGCCCCATTGATCCGCCCGGTCTTGGCCCGGACCAGTTCCGCCGCATCGGGGTTGCGCTTTTGCGGCATGATCGACGAGCCGGTCGAGAACGCGTCCGACAGTTTGACAAAACCAAACTGAGGCGTGGTCCAGATCACCAACTCTTCGGCAAAGCGCGACAGGTGCCCCGCGCACAGGGCCGCGCTGCTGAGGGCTTCGAGGGCAAAATCCCGGGCGGAGACTCCGTCGAGTGAATTGCCCATGGGGCGGTCAAACCCAAGCGCTTCCGCTGTTTTGTGCCGGTCAATCGGGAAAGGCGATCCAGCCAGGGCCGCAGATCCCAGGGGGGATTCGTTCATGCGGCGACGGGCATCGGTAAAGCGTCCGGCATCGCGGCCAAACATCTCGACATAGGCCATCAGATGGTGG
>JBKBWB010000257.1:0-3427 GCA_046289215.1 Asticcacaulis sp.
AGGCTGAGGCGATAGTCGGCGGCCCGGGCGTGGGCTTCCAGCCCTTCCAGACGGGCCAGACGGGCGCTGGCCCGGGCCAGAGCGTCGCGGCCTTCGCCCTCGGCGGACTGGACGACAAAGCTGGTCATGAAACTGCGCACCGTAATACCATCCCAGGCGCGGGCGGCTCCGTCGGTGGGCAGGACGTGGCTGGGGCCCGCTGCATAGTCGCCAAAGGTCTCGGCGGCCCCGCGACCGGAAAACACCGTCCCCGCCGCCGTCAGATGCGGGATCAGGCTGTCCGGATCCTCGACCTGGAGCGACAGGTGTTCCGGGGCATAGGCGTTGGAGACCTCTGCGGCCTCGTCAAGGCTGCGGACCCGGATGGCCCGGGCTTCGGCAAGGGCCTTTCGCGCGATGTCGGCACGGGGCAGGGTGGCCAGTTGTCGCTCCAGCGCCGCTTGGGTGGCCTTGATCAGGGCCTCACTGGGGCTGACCAGCACCACCTGGGCATCGGTGTCGTGCTCGGCTTGGCTCAGCAGATCCGCCGCCACCAGATCCGGGTCCGCCGACGCATCGGCGATCACCAAAAGCTCGCTGGGACCGGCGGGCATGTCTGTAGCCGGACCACCGCTGAGGTTGGCCGCCTGGCGCTTGGCTTCGGTGACATAGGCATTGCCCGGGCCGAACAGCTTGTCGGCGCGGGGCAGGGGGCGACCGGTTTCATCGCTCAGAGTGCCATAGGTCAGGGCGGAAATGCCGTGCGCGCCGCCGACGAGCCACAGGCGCTCCAGCCCCGCCGCATGGGCGGCCAGCACCATCATGGGGTGGACGTTTCCGTTCTTGCCAGGCGGGGTGATGGCGACCGGGTTCGTAACCCCGGCCACAGTCGCCGGAATCGCCAGCATCAAGAGGGTCGAAAACAGCGGGGCTGTGCCCCCCGGAACATAGAGCCCGGCGGTGGTCAGGGGGCGGTAGAGCCGTTGCAGTTTAAGGCCCGGGCGCGGGGACAGGACGGGTCCATCCGTGGGCTTTTCCGCCGCCATAAAGGCCCGCACATTATCGGCGGCATAGGCAAGGGCCTCAAGGTCCTCGGGCGCAACGTGCTGGCGGGCGGAGGCCAATGTGGCCTCATCGAGGGGCAGGCAGCGGGGCGCGGCCCCGTCTAGGCGGGTAGCCCAGTCGGCGACCGCCTCGGCCCCGCGTGTGGACACGTCGTCAAAGATGGCGCGGACCGTTTCGGCAATACGCGGGTCCAGGCGACTGACCGGACGGGCCAGGGCCTTTTGCAGGTCCATCGGAGATAAACCGGCCCAGTCAAAAGCTTGCATGGCTTATTTCATCATTTTTTCGATCGGCAGGACGAGGATCGCCGAAGCGCCCGCCGCCTTGAGCCGGTCGAGGGTTTCCCAGAACACGTTCTCCTGACAGACCGCATGGACGGCGACCGTATCGTCACGGCCCGCGAGGGGGGTGACGGTTGGGCTGTCCGATCCGGGGATCAGGCGGGTGATCTCGTCCAGCCGGGCGCGCGGGGCATTCATCAGGATATATTTGGCCCCTTGGGAGGCGACCACGCCCTCGATCCGGCGCACGATATTGTCCGCCAGGGTCGCAATGGCGGCCGCTGGGGCACTGGGCGCGCGGATCAGCACCGCTTCGGAGCGCAACACGGTCTCCACGGCCTTGAGGCCATTGGCTTCGAGCGTGGCCCCGGTCGAGACCAGATCACAGATCGCATGGGCGACCCGAAGGCGCGGGGCCACCTCGACCGCGCCGCGCATCTCGACCACCGTGGCCTGGATCCCGTGCTCAGCCAGATAACGGCCTAGGATATTGGGATAGGAGGTAGCTATCCGTAGGCCTTCAAGGCTTTGCGGGCCGGTCCAGTCAAAGCCGTCGGGTACGGCGATCTTGAGATCGCAGCGGCCAAAGCCCAGGGGCATGACAATCTCGGCCTTGGTGCCCGGATGGGCGGCCTGATGCTCCTCTAGGACATTGAGACCGACGATACCGAATTCACAGACGCTGTCGGCCACGAAGGTGGGGATATCGTCGTCTCGCACCCGTAACAGGTCGATGGGCTGGCCTTCGATCCGATAGAGCAGATCATTGGCCCCTTTGAGTACGCGGAATCCCGCCCCGGCAATCAGTTCCAGGGAGCGATCCGCCAGGCGCCCGCTTTTTTGCAGCGCCAGACGCAGTCTCAGGCTCATCGGGTCGACGACCGGGTCCGGTCAAACACCATCCGATAGCCGCCGTAAGGCATGTCGCGCAGGAAACGCGCCACGCGGGTCACGGTGGTGGTGCTGGAGCCCGCTTCCTCGGCGATCTCGCGGTAGGACAGCTTTCCCTCGGACAACAGGCGCGCGACCTTGAGGCGTTCGACAAAGGCCCGCAGTTCCGCCGGGGTGCAAAGATCGGTCAGAAAGGCCTGCATTTCATGGCGTTCGCGCAGCGACAGCAGGGCGTCGTAGAGGGCGTTTTCGTCCTCAGCGGTTGTCATAATTTCATGTATCATTGTGTCACCGTGCCACCGTATTAGTGTGTCACCGTGTTAGTACAGATCTATACCCGACTCGGCAAGGGCTAATTTATGCACCGCAGAATTTTGCTTCTGAGCACGAAAAACCCCTGCTGGTGGACCAACAGGGGGTAATCGTCAGTGGCTTGGGTGTCCTTAGAGTTCGATCAGAATGTCCGGGGATTCATTGGGGTTATCCGCACGGGCCGGGAAGTGCTCGGACAGGACGGCCCCGCACCGACTAATGGCGGCAATGTAGCCATCCGCCAGTTTGCCTTTTTTGATATGAGCCACCAGCATGGTGACGGCGTCGCGCCAGACCGATTTATCGACTTTCTTGTAGATGCCCTCGTCGGCAATCACTTCGACGTGGTGATCAAACAAGGAGCAGAAGATCAGGACGCCGGTGCGCTCGCGGGTCTTGTCCAGGCCGCGGACGCGGAACAGTTCCAGGGCTTTTTGGTGGGCGCGGCGCTGACGCAGGATGCGCGGGGTCAGCACATGACGCACGCCGGGCAGGGACACAATCAGGTAGGTCGCTACAAACAGGACAAATTGCAGGGCCGCATGGGCCTCGACCGCCAGCATGGCGTCGCGGTTGGCCGCGTCGTGGGCCACGGTCCAGCCTTGGGTGAGAAGGCGGATCAGGGCGTCCATGTGCTGGTCGAGGGTGATCCCGAACGGCAACAGGGCCAGGGGCAGGATCAGGGCCACCGCCGCGGCCCAACCCAGGGGGACCTCGGGATAGTCAAACTGTTCTCGGCGCAGGATGCAGGTGATTTCGCCGGTGGTGGTGTGCTCGGCTGCGGCAATGGCCGCATTGATCCGGGCGTGATCGTCTTGTGTGAGTTTCATCGCCATATCCTACCAGCTGCCTGAGGCCCCGCCGCCGCCGAAGCCGCCGCCGCCTCCACCAAATCCACC
>JBKBWB010000258.1:0-3418 GCA_046289215.1 Asticcacaulis sp.
AACGAAACGGTGGGATCAACGGTGGGCCTCTTTCGATGCCGCGTCTTTCGCCGCAGGTTTAGGAGCCGGTTTCGAGGCGGGCGTCGACGCTGCAGGCTTGGACACGGGCTTGGCGACCGGATCGGCCCCCTTAGCCGCCAGGGCCGAGACCGGCTTGTCTCCCGGAGCCGCAGATGCCGCGCCAGACGCCGTCGGGGCCTGGCTGGCGTCAGCGGGCGCATCCGAAGCCACCGCGTCCGCAGGCGCATTCGGATCAGCCGTGGCCGGTTCCGTCGGAGCCCCGGGCACATTGAGCGGATCGCCTTTGGTCAGGATCACAATCCGTGTTGAGTCGCGCAATTTGGACAAAAGCTGGCGCACGTGATCATAGGTTAAGAAACGCAGGATCTGGGGCCGGGCCTCTTCCAGAGACAGCGGCTGTTCCTGGCGACGATCCTCGATTTTCAGGATCGCAAAGCCGCCATCCGCCTCAAACGGACCAACAACGCTGCCCACTTTGGCACTGTTTATCGCCGCCACATAGGATTTGGGCATGACGTCCGTGGTGAAATAACCGAGATCACCGCCATTGAAACGGGTCGCCTGGTCGATGGAACGTTCCATCGCCATCACCTCGAACAAGGCCCCATTGGATAGAAGACGCGCCACGGCGTCGGCCTCTTCTTTGGTTTTGAGCAGGATCAGGCGCGCCCGCACCTCTTCGGACTGCTTGCTGAGTTTGAGTTGCTCATTATAAAGCGCCTTGACCGCGCTTTCATCGATCGCGGCATCGACGGTGGACTCGACCAGCATATCCCCCAGGATCCGCTCACGCGCCGCAGCCAAGCGGCGTTCCGCCAGAGCGCTTTTGTCCAGTCCCCGACGCACAGCTTCACGGGCCAGAAGTTTCTGGTCCACCACTTCTTCGAGCACACGGCGGAACATATCCGACGAAGAGTCGAGCGGCTCGCCTTCTCCAATCAGACCCTGGGCGACCGCCTCACGGCGAACATCCGATGCCCAGATCGTCGAATCCTGAATCTTGGCGACGGGAATATCGCCTGGCTCCGGGGGGCGCTCTTGCGTTTTGGTGGGGTTACACCCGGCCAGCACAAGGCTCACCAAAACAAAAAGCAACACGACGAGCGGACGAAAATCCGTCATCTGAACTACGATCTGGTGCGACTTATGCGCCGTATTGTTCGAAAAAGCGCCCATCCGCCGGGTCTCCGCCAAAGCCAGCAGTTGATCCTGTCACATTGACAGGGCATAGCCCGGTGCTTAAGTCTCGCGCGCGCCCAAGTCGAGCGCTTTTTCATGCTACAGCAAGGAAAGGGCGTTTCGGCTTCACGGCACACCGACATTGTTGATTTGAGCACACGCTCGGTCGCCCCACCGTCTGTACGGATAGTCCATGCTGGCCATCGCCAAAAAGCTTTTCGGGTCCTCTAACGATCGCAAGGTCAAGTCGCTGATGCAGCGGGTGAATAAAATCACCGCGCTGGAGCCGCGCTTCGCCGCCATGAGCGACGATGAGCTGAGCGGTCAGACCGCCCGCTTCCGGGAGCGCCTTGCCGGCGGTGAGCCGCTTGAGAAAATGCTCGAAGAGGCTTTTGCCGTCGTCCGGGAAGCTGCCAAGCGGGTCCTCGGCCAGCGTCATTATGATGTCCAGCTTGTGGGCGGCATGATCCTGCACCAGGGCGGCATTGCGGAAATGCGCACCGGGGAAGGGAAGACCCTCGTCGCCACCGCACCGGTTTATCTGAACGCCCTCGAAGGCAAGGGCGTACACGTTATCACCGTGAACGATTACCTGGCCCGCCGTGATGCGGAAACCATGGGCAAGGTCTATCGCTTCCTCGGCATGAGCACGGGCGTGATCGTCAATGGCCTGTCCCAGGGCCAGCGTCAGGCGGCCTATGGTTCGGACGTAACCTACGGGACCAACAACGAATTCGGCTTTGATTATCTGCGCGACAATCTCGTTTATGACATGCGCGAGATGGTCCAGCGCGGGCACAACTTTGCCATCGTTGACGAAGTGGACTCGATCCTGATCGACGAGGCCCGCACACCCTTGATCATTTCTGGTCCAACAGAGGATCGCTCAGAGTTCTATCGCATCATCGATACGATGGTGAAGTCGATGATCCTCGAGGAAGGGATCTTCGACCTTGACGAAAAGCAGCGCCAGGTGCTGCTGACCGAGCGCGGCTCGGAGCGTGCCGAAGAACTGCTGGCTGAGGCTGGGCATTTAGCCGATGGAACCGCCGGGCTCTATGATCCGGCGAACGTCTCGCTCGTCCACCACATCAATCAGGCATTACGGGCCAACACCCTCTATACCCGCGACAAGGACTACATCGTCAAGGGTGGCGAAGTCGTGCTGATCGACGAATTCACCGGTCGGATGATGTCAGGGCGCCGCCTTTCTGAGGGCCTGCATCAGGCCATCGAAGCCAAGGAAGGTGCGGATATTCAACCCGAGAACCAGACCCTGGCCTCGGTGACGATCCAGAACTACTTCCGTCTCTACAAAAAACTCTCAGGCATGACCGGGACGGCCGCAACCGAAGCCTCTGAATTCATGGACATCTACAAGATGGACGTGATGGAAATCCCGACCAACCGCCCGGTGGCCCGGATCGATGAGGACGACGAAGTTTACCGCTCGGAACGCGAGAAAAACCAAGCAATCCTCAAGCAGATCGCCGACTGTTTTGTGCGCAACCAGCCGATTCTGATCGGGACCGTCTCAATCGAAAAGTCTGAGACACTGTCAGAGCTGCTTAAGACTTTCACCTACGAAAAAGATGGCAAGACCCTGACGGGGATTCCCCATCAGGTTCTCAATGCCCGGTATCACGAGCAAGAGGCCTTCATCGTGGCCGATGCCGGGGTTCCCGGGTCTGTGACCATTGCCACCAACATGGCCGGCCGAGGGACGGACATCCAGCTCGGCGGCAACCTGGAAATGCGCCTGCAACGCTGGCAGCAGGAAATGCGGGGCAAGGGCGAAGAGATCACCGAAGCCCTTTACCTCGCGGAAAAGGCCCGCCTTGAGGCCGATATCCAAGCCAAACGTGAAATCGCCTTGGCTGCAGGTGGCCTTTATGTGCTCGGGACCGAGCGTCACGAAAGCCGCCGGATCGACAACCAGCTGCGCGGCCGGACGGGTCGTCAGGGCGACCCGGGCCACTCGAAATTCTTCCTGTCTTGTGAAGACGACTTACTGCGGATTTTTGCCGGGGACCGTCTCGAGGGCATCATGCGCACCTTCGGCCTCGAAGAAGGCGAAGCGATCACGCACAAATGGCTGAACAGCGCCATTGCCACCGCTCAGAAACGCGTCGAGCAGCGCAATTATGAAATGCGCAAAAACCTGCTCAAATACGATGACGTGATCAACGACCAACGTAAGGCCGTGTTTGAACAGCGC
>JBKBWB010000259.1:0-3408 GCA_046289215.1 Asticcacaulis sp.
GGATGGCGACCGACGGCCGCATAGAGCAGACCGGCTAAGGGTATGAGCACCACATAGGCGGCATCCGCGGCCAGATTCCCAAGCATGGCCACAAGCGCAATAATGGGAGTCAGGAGGAAAGCCGGCGCACCTCTTACCCCGGCTCGCATGGCCGTCGCAAAAAGGCCCGACCGCTCGGCGACGCCAGAGCCCAGTAGCACGACCAGCACATATCCAAGCGGATGAAAATGCGTGAAAGTGGTCGGCATATCGACCCAGAGTTTCTTCAGATTGTCCGCAGACAGCAGGCTTTGCGCCGCGATCACCACGGGTGCACCGGCCTCATCCTTTTCAATCGGATGCAGGACAGTCAGGCCCATGTAGGACGCGACGACAGAGCCGGCCATCAAGAGAACGATCAGAAGTATAAAGATGAACACTGGGTCCGGGAGCTTGTTCCCAGTTTTTTCGATCCAGCCAAGGATCCCCTTCTGTGTCGGAGCAGCGCTTGCCGCGGTCATGTCCCCTCCAATTCGCACTCTGTTATGGTGTTACGTTGATAGGGCAGAATCTGGGACAGTTCAGGGTTTTTCAACCCTCTAGTTTTTAGGGGATTTCGCATTTTTCGCTCAAAATACGAAAAAGGCTGCCCGAACCGCTTCGGACAGCCTTGTTAGCAATCACGTTTTTGTCAGTGCGCCGTGAAGACCTCAGAATGACCAGGTCAGACCACCCCGCACCGAACGCCCTGGCAGCGGCACCAGATCCTTCAGGAACGAGGTATGTTCACGGGCCTCTTCATTGCCGAGATTGCGGCCTTCGAGGAACAGGGTCAGGCCAGAAGCCGGAACTGGCTTGACCGACACGAACAGGTTGACGAGCGTATAGCCATCCGTGGGTAGTTCGTCCTTGGCCACACGGGTCTGTTTACCGACCTGCCGCGCTTCCAGCGCCGCCGTCCAAGGGCCTTTGTCGAGCGTGGCCTTGGCATTAAGGGCCCATGGGGCCATACGCGCCGGATTGCCAAGATCGGTCTTGCCGCGCATCCAGTCAAACCCGCCGTCCAGTCGCAGGCGTGTATCGCCCGATTGCCAAGCCGTCCAGCGGGCTTCGGCTTCAAAACCATGGAACCGGGCATCGGTCTGAACGAACTTATGCTTGGGCAGGCCATCTTCTTCCTCGCCGGTGGGGCGAAGGTCAATGAAGCCATCATAGCGGCTGACATAGGCGTGCAGATCGATATCGAGATTGGTTAGCTCGTAATGCGCCGTCGCCTCGAGACTATTGACCACCTCAGATGTCAAGGTACGGTCGCCAACCTCAAAACTTGCGGTCGCCGGATGCGGGCCGTTGGCAAAAAGCTCAGCCTCGGTCGGCGCGCGGCCGCTGCGTGACACACTCAGGCCCACAAAGCTGTTCTCGGTCGGACGGGCAAACACCCCCATCGACACGGACGTATTGTTGAAGCTGCGTGACACGGCGGGCGTCTTGAGCGTACGGCGGTCAAACCGCAAACCGCCTTCGATCCCCCAGTTGCCGTCCTCATAGCGTTGCAAGGTGAAGATACCGACTTCACGGATATCGGTGGACGGCACAAAGGCCTCAGCGCCCTTAGCCTTGAAATCACGGGTCAACCCCTGAAGGCCCACAGCCCCCTTCCAGCCATTGCGCTCGGCTTGCACTAACTCGATACGGCCCTCGACCCCAGTGGAGTCGAACACCGTGCCGGTTTCTGCGCCCTCATATTCGGTGTGCGAGTAGTCCGTGTAGCCGACATTGAAGCGGGTCTTAGTGAATGGCCCGAACTCTGTTCGTACGTCTCCACGAAGATCATATCGAGTTTGCTTCAAGCGGATCGAGACCGCTTCTTCGCCATGTTCGTCTTCATGGCCGTGGCCTTCTTCATGATCCGCTTCGTGATCATGTTCCGCATGCATATGAACCGGCACACCGTACCGGCTCTGCGTTTGCTTGACGCCCAGACCAACATAACCCCAGTCGCCGAGATAAGACAGCCCACCGCCAAATTCCGTCAGTCGGGCAAAGCTGTTGTCGACCTTTTTGCGGGTGTCGGGCTCTTCACCTTCAAGGTCAGTCAGACGGCGCGACTCCGGCCCAACCGGTGTCTTGAAGTCTTTGGCGCGACGGCGCACGGCATCGAGGCTAAAGGCCCAAGGCCCTTTCCCGCCAGTTACGCTGAATGCGCCGTGCAGACTCTTGTCCACGCTGGCCCCTTGCAAAGCGATCCGGCCGTCGAGACCGTCCACAGGCACCTGGGTCGGGATACGATCATCGATCACATTGACAACCCCGCCCACGGCACTGCCGCCATAGGCCAGGGCTGAAGGCCCTCTCAGCACCTCAATGCGCGACGCCCCAGCAGGATCCGACGCGACCGCATGGTCCGGTGACAGGGCACTCGCATCGATCATCCCGACGCCATTGGTCAGCACCTGCACCCGCGGCCCCTGGAGCCCACGAATCACGGGACGACTGGCCCCTGGCGCAAAGGCGCTGGAACGAATTCCCGGCTGACTGGACAGCAGGTCACCCAGCCCCACAGCGGGCTTCAGGTCTAACTCACTGCGTTTGAGGATCGTGACATTGGCGAGGGCAGAGCTCTCGGCCACACCATATGGCGCAAGCGTCACCACAACTTCCTGTAGCGGCTCATCGGAGGGCGCTGTGACTGTGCGTTTCGATTGAAGGGTTTCAGAGGTCTTTACAGTAGGTTCAGCCGCCTGGGTCGCTGTGGCCACACCTATGACCGACACGGCACACAGAAGGCTGGTCTGAATTGCTTTGTGTAGCTGGGCCGATGAAACAATCATGAGAGTCCCCTTAACATTTTCTTAGTTACGCCGTTACGAAATAACATATCAAGCGTCAAGGTCGTTGCACATTAAAGAAAGGCAAGATACCCAAGGGCATGAACTCGCCTTGCCATCACGATCACGCCCCTGAAACTGCCTTGAACGAAGCGGACCGCGCCGCGGCTCTGGATGCGGCAGAGGCCCTTTGCCGGGCACGAGGCGAACGCATGACGGCTCCGCGACGTCGCGCGCTTGAATTGGTCCTCAAGGCAGGCGGACCCGTAAAGGCGTATGAATTAATTGATATTTTCAACGAAGGCGCAGCAGCCAAACCGCCTACCGTTTATCGCGCCCTGGCCTTTCTTGAGCAACTCGGCCTTGTCCACAGGATAGAAAGCTTAAACGCCTACATCGCGTGTCAACTTGGCGAACAGGCCCACGGGGCCGCGTTTCTCGTCTGTGACTGTTGCGGCATGACCCGTGAAATAGAGCCCAATGCGGCTGGCATGCTCACAGAGGCCGCAGCAACAGAGGGCTTTACCGGAAAGCGGATCACGCTCGAGGTTCGAGGCCGCTGCCGCCATTGCCAATCCGCCTGTGGACCGTGCCGCCCCAA
>JBKBWB010000260.1:0-3390 GCA_046289215.1 Asticcacaulis sp.
AACGCAAGGTCCGGATCAAACACGACAAAGCTGTTCGGCCCCTTGGCCCGCCCCTCATCCGAAAGGAAGCCCGTCAGGACTTTCGAGACCGGCTCGAACGGCTGGTTGATTCCACTGCGGGTCACTTCAAAGCGATCCCGGGTCTTGGACCGGTCGCGCAGCTTGAAGCCGAACTCAGCCTTGAGGGTCTCCGACACCGACCAGGTCAGGTCCAGACCGGCAGCGGCCTCGCGGTCCACGGTTTTGGACAGGAACCGGCGGGCCTGACGGACCAGCATCCCTTTGGTCGACGTCACATCGATCGGTGAGGTGATGGTGAAATAGTCATCATCCTGACGAATATCGTAGGCGGCAGGCCCGCGCACATCGGCAAAATAACGCAGATCCGTCTGCTCAAACTGCGAGTCGGAGACCGTGACAAAGGGATTGAACTTCAAGGTTCCGAGCTGATAGTCGCCGCGCAAACGCAGGGCGCGGGTTTCAGTTTCACGCGTCCCGTAAAGGTCCTCGGCCTGGAAGCGAACATCGCCAAAGCTGGCGTATTCGACGATGCCGTCCTTGACCGAAATGTCTTTCAGGCCGGTCGCGCCATCAAAGAAATAGATCGGTGAGTTGCGGGTATAGTCCTGATTGTTCTGGACGACGACGGCGTCGGCCATCAGCTTGAAATCCGGCGAGACCACAAACTGTCCCGCAAGGGTCAGGGCCAGACGCTCGACCGATTGCTGCTCGTGGATGTAACGCGGCAGGTCCATCAGCCAGACCTTGTCATAGCTCTGGGTGCCCAGTTTGTACGAGCGTTGGCGCCAACGGACAGCATCATAGCTTTGTGAGGCGGCATCAAACTCCGAATAGGCCAGCCCCGCGACCCAGCTCAACCGCTCCCCCGTGTTGCCGACGACAAGCGTACCGCGCGGACTGGTTTTGTCCGTAATCCCATTGTGCGTCCCCTCAAGCGTCAGGACCGCTTTGCGGCCCCGAAGGTCGGCCGGACGCAGGGTTTCCAAGCTGACCATGCCGCCGATGCCGCCTTCGTCCGTGCGGGCATTGGGGGATTTGGAGACCTCGACACTACGGAACAGTTCCGCCGGAAGGGTATTGAAATTAAAGCTGCGGCTATCAGCCCCCGACGGCGCGGCCTGGCCGTTCAGGGTTACAGCCGTGTAGTCCGGCGACAGCCCTCGCAGGCTGATCTCGTTGCCGACACCCCCGGCGAAATCCCGGCGAAGCTGGACGCCCGACACGCGCTGCAACGCCTCGGCCATGTTCTTCTGCGGGAACTGGGCGATATCTTCGGCGACAATGGCATCAATGACCCGCGCATCATCGCGCTTAAGATCCCGGGATGCGGCCAGGCTTTTGCGCACGCCTACGACCACGACCTCGGTCGTCGCCTCAACGGGCTCTGTGGATTTGGTCTTACCCAGAGCCGTACCGGCACTCAGCCCCATCACAGAGGTCGCCAGCATCAGTCGTGCGACACGGTTCATATCGGTCTTGATCATAAAAGCCCCCATAGATCCATACGGCCGCATCGCACTGCGTCTGACAGCCTGTGGCACCGTCATATTATCTATGCATAATGCATACAATGCGCTGTGTATGAATTTTTCATGACGCCCAGTCCGGCTTTAACGGCCATTTCCCGGGCAAATCCTTGCCTTCCAGAGGGGCAACCGCTAACCGGAACGGGCTTTGTTCCGTAACAAAGCGGGGGGCGAGACAATGTCATGGCAAGTCACGGGGCGCGATACGGTCGGGCGGCTGGGCTATGCAAGTGGCAACCTCGGCAAGAGCGTCCTGTGGTCGGCGCTCGACTATTTTTTCCTGTTTTTTCTGACGGAAATCTGGGACTTACCGCCGGATCTGGCCGGTTGGGTGATCTTTTCGGCCATGGCTTGGGATGGCTTGAGCGATCCCTTGATGGGCTATCTGGCCGACCGCACCTGGAGCCCACTGGGCAAGTACGGCCCCTATCTTCTGTTCGGCGCGCCGGTCTGTGCGGCCACCTTCTGGCTTCTGTTTCAGGACCCCGGGGTGCGCGGCGCGGACGCCTTCTGGATCGTGCTGGGGACGAGCCTGTTGTTCCGCACGGCCTATACCGTCTGTGATGTGCCCCACAATGCCCTGATGGCGCGGATTGCCACGACCCCCGCCGATGCAGCGCAGATCTCGGGCTATCGGTTTTTCTTCAGCTCTGCCGGAGCGCTGCTTGTGGCTGCGACCATCGGCTGGACCCTCAGCGAAAGCTTGAGCGAAGCGCGTGACCGGGCCGCCTCGGTGACGCTGTTGGGCGGTCTTGTCTATGTGATCGCCCTGTGGAGCGCGTGGTTTTCCGTGCGCAGGCTGGATCAAACGACCCTCAATACGGCGCGAACGACGCGGCTGCTCCCTGCCCTTCTGCTTTCCTTTAGCAATCCTGACTTGCGTCGCGTGCTCTTGACCGCCCTGTTTCAGGCCGCAAGCCTGCCTGCCTTTGCCAAGGGCCTGACCTATCTGGCGACCTATGTCTATCAAACCCCGGCCTGGAGTGGTCAGGCCCTAATGATCCTGACCCTGGCCCAGGCCCTGTCGATCCCGCTTTGGATGGCCTTGACCCGGCACCTGTCCAAAGACCGGGCGCTCAGTCTGGCTTATGGGGTGATACTGGCTGGGCTCGTGGCTTTTGTCCTGATGGCCCCGCATCCGGCCTTAGCGCCGCTTTGGCTGGCTCTGATCGGTTGCGGCCTGAGCGGGGCCAATATGGTGCTGTGGGCCATGCTGCCGGACGCCATCCATGCGGGCGAGACGACGCAAGGCGAGCGGGTCGAGGCCTTGCCGACTGGCCTGTTCACCCTGATGCTGAAAGTCGGCATTGGCCTCAGCGCGCTGGCCATGGGCCTCGGCCTCGATCTGATCGGCCTCAAGGCCACAGCCAAAGGCGATCCCGCGTTTGGCCAGGCCCTGCCCCTGCTGATGGCGGCCATTCCGGCAACCGGGGCCGTGCTGATCCTGTGGATGCGCCGCCTACCCCTCCGGATGTAAGCCCGGGGCTTCCTGGCCGGTGCGGGCGACGTATTCGCTATAGCCGCCGCCGTACTGGTGCACCCCTTCGGGGGTCAGTTCGAGCACGCGGTTGGACAGGGCCGACAGGAAGTGACGGTCGTGGGAGACGAATAGCATCGTGCCCTCGAAATCCGCCAGCGCCGCCACCAGCATCTGTTTGGTAGCCATATCAAGGTGGTTGGTCGGTTCGTCGAGCACGAGGAAATTGGGCGGATCAAACAGCATCCGCGCCATCACGAGGCGGGCTTTTTCGCCCCCCGACAGCACCCGGCACGGCTTTTCCACGTCATCGCCGGAAAAACCAAAGCACCCGGCCAGATTGCGCAGAACACCCTGTCCGGCTTG
>JBKBWB010000261.1:0-3365 GCA_046289215.1 Asticcacaulis sp.
ATCCACTGGCCCTTGGCCTTACCGGTGAAGTCCTGAGCCTGAACAGCGCCCGCCATCATGGCGACAGCGGCAACGGTTCCGAGGGCGAGAGCAATGCGTTTCATGGTGTTTTTCTCTTTTCGTTCGTTTCGTGAGAAACAAGGCACGAAAATACCCATAAAACTCTTGCGGATTTAAAGCAGCGGTCCATTTGGTCGCGCGGCGGGCTGTCGCAGGGGCGGAATAAAGGCCTACAAGCCATGCCCCAGCAGGGGACTCTGTCTTTAGGCTTGCACCACAGACGCAATGGCCTAAATTGAGCCCATACACCGGGGGGTCCCGCCATAAGGGGACTGAGAGGCGGTCAATCGGGACCGCGACCCGCCGAACCTGATCCGGGTCATGCCGGCGAAGGGAGTGTTCGCGGTTCAGCCACCCCATTGGCGACCTGCATGCTTCCTTGCGTTGACATGACCGCTGTCCGAGGAGCTGCTGATGAACGCGCCGGTCAAGCCCGCCGCCCCGATTTCGGTCGAAACCTCGCCCTTTCCGGGCGCGCAAAAGGTTTATGTGCCGGGAACCCTGTATCCGGACATCCGGGTGCCGTTCCGCGAGGTCCACCTGGCCCCCTCGGCCAATGAGCCGCCGGTGACGATGTACGATTCGTCGGGTCCCTTTACCGACCCGGCCTATAGCGGCAACATCGAACAGGGCCTGCCACGCATCCGCGAAGACTGGATCCTCGCTCGGGGCGATGTCGCGTATGTCGAGGGCCGCGTCGTGCGCCCCGAAGACAATGGCAATGTCAGCGCCGACCGCCTCGCGCCCCAGTTCCCGAACCTGCCGCCGGTCAAGCGCGCCAAGGGCGACGCCTGTGTCACCCAGCTTGAGTATGCGCGCCGGGGCCTGATCACTCCGGAAATGGAATTTGTGGCCATCCGTGAAAACCTGCGCCGCGATCAGCTGGCCGCAGTCGAGCGTGACGGGGAAGACTTCGGGGCCTCGATCCCCGACTATGTGACCCCAGAGTTCGTCCGCGATGAAATCGCCCGCGGCCGCGCCATTATCCCGGCCAATATCAACCACCCCGAAGTCGAGCCGATGATCATTGGTCGGAACTTCCTCGTGAAGATCAACGCCAATATCGGCAATTCGGCCGTGACTTCCTCCATGGCCGAGGAAGTCGAAAAGATGGTCTGGGCGATCCGTTGGGGCGCGGACAATGTCATGGACCTGTCCACGGGCCGCAACATCCACAACATCCGCGAATGGATCATCCGCAACAGCCCGGCCCCGATTGGCACCGTGCCGATCTATCAGGCGCTGGAAAAGGTCAATGGCGTGGCCGAGGACCTGACCTGGGAGGTCTATCGCGACACCCTGATCGAACAGGCCGAGCAAGGCGTGGACTATTTCACCATCCATGCCGGGGTGCGCCTCGCCTATGTGCCGCTGACGGCCAAGCGCGTGACCGGGATCGTCTCGCGTGGCGGCTCGATCATGGCCAAGTGGTGCCTGGCGCACCACAAGGAGAACTTCCTCTACACCCACTTCGACGAGATCTGCGACATCCTGCGGGCCTATGACGTCAGCTTCAGCCTCGGCGATGGTCTGCGCCCGGGGTGCCTCGCCGACGCCAATGACCGCGCCCAGTTCGCGGAGCTGGAAACCCTGGGTGAGCTGACCCAGATCGCCTGGGCCAAGGGCTGTCAGGTGATGATCGAGGGCCCCGGCCACGTGCCGATGCACAAGATCAAGGCCAATATGGACAAGCAGCTCGCCACCTGTGGCGAGGCCCCGTTCTATACGCTTGGCCCGCTCACGACCGATGTCGCACCCGGCTATGACCACATCACCTCGGCCATTGGCGCGGCCATGATCGGCTGGTTTGGCACCGCCATGCTCTGCTATGTGACGCCCAAGGAGCACCTCGGCCTGCCGGACCGCAAGGACGTCAAGGACGGTGTGATCGCCTATAAAATCGCAGCCCACGCGGCGGATCTGGCCAAGGGTCACCCGGCGGCCCGCGCCTGGGACGATGCCCTGTCGCGCGCGCGCTTTGATTTCCGCTGGGAAGACCAGTTCAACCTCGGCATGGATCCGGACACCGCCCGGGCTTTCCACGACGAAACCTTGCCCAAGGACGCGCACAAGGTGGCGCACTTCTGCTCCATGTGCGGCCCGAAATTCTGTTCGATGAAGATCAGCCAGGAGGTGCGCGACTATGCCGCCGCCCAGGCCCCGAACGGCAGCCTCGGTGAGGTCTCCGCCGAAGAGGGCATGGCCCAGATGAGCCAGAAGTTCCGCGACCTCGGCTCACAGGTCTACGTCAAGGCTGAGTAAGCGGCGCGCCCCCCCTCTGTTCGCCTGAGCAGAGGGGATGGCCTGCACTCACTTTCGGCACCTTGCGCCTAAGGCTCTCAAAGCGGTTTGTCTCTAAAACCGGGCCGGGCGTCTCAGACGCCGGCCAGCAAAGGCATCACGTTTGACAGAGGCCCTCGGATGCATCATCCGGGGGCCTTATTGTTTGCCGGTTCATTTCACAGAGGGTTCGCCCATGTCATACGCCTATAGCCCACGCTCAGCCTTGATCCCGGCCCTCGGGGCCTTGATGCTGGCGGCCTGTTCCGCCCCCCAGTCCGATGCCGCCTCGAAGAAGGCCAAGATGGCCGATCCGGTCCCGTCCGAAGCCCTGTCCAGTAGCTATCCCGGCTGTAACTGGGAAAAGGTTACGGGCTCTGGCATCGAAATCTGGAGCTACAATTGCCCGAAGGATCGCGGCAATTATCGTCTGGTCGCCGATCAATCCCTGCCCGGTTTCATGACCGAAAGCGGCGATCCCGGCAAAGGCGAACGCTATGAATCGATCCGCATCCTGACCAAAGACGCCAAGGCCGGGATTGAGAGCCTGAATGGCTATATGGCCAAACTGTCGCCGCCGTCGGAACCGGGCGGCTGCACCCTGCAACCGGCGGGCAAGACCTATATGAACCCGCGTCCGGATGATCCGGTGGTGCGTTATGCCTGGGCCCCGGTGGGCGATCTTAAGACTCGTTGGGAAAAGGCCAGCGCCGAGTCGATGGACATGCCGCCCCCGTGCGGCCCCTATGGGATCCAATATGCCGGGTTCTATACGCTCGAAGCCGTTCCGGGCGACGACACCAAGGTGGTGTTGATCACCTGGGGCAACGACCTGGCCCCGTTTGAGCCCCTGACCCTGCGCGCCATCGCAAAATAAGCTTACGGTCGGGGCACAAGCGGCCCCGATTGGCCTAGTTCCAACCGCATCTCCAGCCCGCTGACCCCATGGCGGCGGGCTGCGGAGGCAGTCCGTCCGACCCAGGCGCGGGTTTCAGACGTCTTGGACAGCGTAAAGCGGACCTCCA
>JBKBWB010000262.1:0-3338 GCA_046289215.1 Asticcacaulis sp.
GAGTGGCTGTCATTGTCGCCCAGCTCCAGCTCTTGCTGGCTGTCGCGCGTGTCGGACGGGCTGTCGCTGTCCGAAGACGCGGGCTCCGCATCTTCGCGCTGAAGCAGGGGGTTCCGCTCAAGCTCGGCCTCGACAACCGCTTCCAGCTCAAGGTTCGAAAGCTGCAACAGCTTGATGGCCTGCTGAAGCTGGGGCGTGATGACCAGCCCCTGACCCTGACGGATTTCTAAGCGTTGCCCCAAGGCCATTCCGCCGTCCCCGCTTAATGGAACGACGACCCGAGATAGACGCGGCGAACCTCAGGGTCGGCCCGCACATCATCCGGCGTACCCTCGAACAGGACTTCGCCGCTATGGATGATGGAGGCACGATCAATGATGTCGAGCGTTTCCCGGACGTTGTGATCGGTAATCAGAATGCCGATGCCCCGGGTCTTCAGATAGCTGATGACTTCGCGGATATCGGAAATGGCTAAGGGGTCGATCCCGGCAAAGGGTTCGTCCAGCAGCATGAACGACGGCTTGCTGGCGAGGGCGCGGGCGATCTCAACGCGGCGGCGCTCCCCCCCGGACAGGGCGGTCGCCGGAGATTTGCGCAGATGAGAGATCCGCAGCTCTTCGAGGAGCTGGTCTACGTCTTCTTTAGCGCGGCGACGATCCGGCTCGCGCAGCTCAACCACGGCCAGCACATTGTCCTCGACCGACATGCCGCGGAAGATCGAGGTCTCCTGCGGCAAATAGCCGACGCCCAGGCGTGCGCGCTGGTACATGGGCTGGCCGGTGATGTCCTGACCGTCGAGCAAGATGGCTCCATAATCTGCCGCAATCAAACCCGTGATCATGTAGAAACACGTCGTTTTGCCGGCCCCGTTTGGCCCGAGCAGTCCCGCGACTTCACCGCGTTTCAAGCTCAGGCTGACACTTTTGACCACAACACGTTCATTGAACGCCTTGCCGATGTTGTCGACCTTCAGACCTTCAATAACGGGCTCAAGAGTATTGAGCGTGACGACGTTCTGCTTAACCACGGCGGCAGTGTCCCTGCTACGAATTAAAATTGACTGAAGCCGACCGCCTAGATGGCCGGGTTATTGAGGCTTTGCGGGTGTTTGGGCCGGTTTTTTTTCCTCGCCAGGATAAAACACGCCCTTTACGCGCCCTTTGTTACCGCTAGCCCCTGAAGCCTGCATGCTGCTGCGACCAGCGGTAATTTCGATGACGAGCCGGTTGCCCGTAAGCACGTTCTCACCCTGGCGGAGGATCACATCGCCAGTCACAACAATGGTGTCATCTGCCCGCGTATAAACGGCGCGATCGCCTTTGATGGTTTGTGTCGGGGTGACAAAATAGATATTCCCTACCGCTTCCATCCGATCGACTTCGCCCCAGCTACTTCCCGGTGCGGCATTGGGGGCTGCTGGAGCATCGCCGCGCCCGGGCAAGTGATAAATCTTGACCTCGTCTGCCCGCATGCGGTTTTCACCCTGAAGGATCTCGACCCGACCCGTCCAGAGTTGAACGCGCTCGGAGTCCAACAAGACCATATTATCCGCGGCGGGATGTATCGGCCCACCGTTGCGCGAGATCTGCGCCGGTACGGTGCTGGCCACCGCCGCCAAGCTTACGGCCAAGGCTATACCCCACAGCTTCATCTCTCGTCCTTCCTGTCGTTCGGGTCCACAGACCAAGATCGCAGCGTCATGGCCGCTTCAATACGCCTGATTAACTCTGTTCCAGGTTTTTGTTCAACCCTCTCGGGTGAGCATAGGCCCCGGGAGCCTTTTAATCGCTTTACCGTGTCGGGTTTATGACGGCTGTTACTTTGTTTTCGCCGTTGCCGCGGAATATAATGCGCTTACCGTTGTCAGTAATCGTAAACGATGAGGCTTTGATTTCTCCAAAGGGCCCGCGTCCTTCGATCGGCTTGGAACCATCAATGCGATTGTTTCGTGAGTCGACTTCGGCTTGTTCTGTCTGGAAAATCATGCCTGAAGGGCCACCACTCATGACAACCTTGTCGGTCAAGTACAGTTTTTGGCTGCGCTCATTATAAACGCCCTTTTCCGCCTGTATAAAATTGCCCTTTTCGCCATTGCCATGAAGGTCGACTTTAGGCGCGACGAGTCGCACATCGGATCCTGCAGCGCGGGATCGGGCGGCTTCCTTAGCGCCTATGACGTATCTCTGACCGTCCCCGTTAATTCCATAAAAGCGGGGGTTGGTCATGCGGATCTCACTAGAAGCGGTCCGGCGCAAGAGTTCCAGAGAATTGATCCAGGTTCTTGCTACCGCCCATCCAATCAAACTTGTCAAAACAAGCAAAATAAGAAGCGGTAAGATGATACGTAGAGAGCGCACACGCGCAGAGCGTCGCCGCCAGGCCGCCGTCTGAATCGCCAGGCGATGCAGGTCTAGCTGCCCTGATGAAATGGTAAGCTCTTCATGCGGGAGCGCGGAGGTCATGAAACGCTCGCTTTCAGCTGTGAGCAAAAATGTCGGTATCTTCCCAGCCTTCAAGGTCCAGATGCGCCCGGATCGGCAGGAAGTCAAAGCAAGCTTGCGCCAAGGTGTCGCGACCTTCGCGCGCGAGCATCGCGTCCAGCTTGGCCTTCAGAGCATGAAGGTGCAAAACATCTGATGCGGCGTAGTCAATCTGGTCTTTGCTGAGGATATCAGCGCCCCAGTCCGAACTTTGTTGCGCTTTCGAGACCTCAACACCGAGCAGCTCGCGGCAGACATCCTTGAGGCCATGTCGGTCTGTGTAGGTCCGGGCCAGTTTGGAGGCGATCTTGGTGCAATAGACAGGGGCTGTCGTCACATCAAGGTGCAGGGCAAACATGGCGATGTCGAAACGCCCGAAGTGAAACAGCTTCAGGACATTACGATCTGCCAGCAGGCGTTTCAGGTTGGGGGCATCATAAGCCGGGCGGTGAAGGCGCACGACATGGGCATGACCGTCGCCTGATGAAAGCTGAACAACGCACAGGTCATCCCGTCCGTGACGAAGGCCCATGGTTTCCGAGTCGACAGCGACAACTGACCCCAGATCCACTGAGTCGGGAAGGTCGCCTTCATGGAAAAAAACGGTCACGGGGCCTCCGGGCGGGCTAAGCATCAGTCAGGGTACAATTCCGCTTCTTCGCTAATGCTCACGCGCGTCTGCGTCAATTGCTGTCTCGGGTTCCTGGCCGCGGCAGTCTCAGTGTTATCCACATGGCAAGTGCAAATGAGGCACAGGTCTAGCTTTTATGCCACATCTGAGTTGCCTAAGCCGTCGTAGGGATTGCGCTTTTGCCGGGATGGCCTATGACCCGCCTCAGTTTATCCGAATGCGGTTGA
>JBKBWB010000263.1:0-3331 GCA_046289215.1 Asticcacaulis sp.
CGATCATCGCCGCGGCGGAAATCACCGGCGCTCAAGCGATCCATCCGGGCTATGGCTTCTTGTCGGAAAACGCCCGGTTCGCGGAAATCGTCGGCGCGCATGATATGACGTTTATCGGGCCTAAGCCTGAGCATATCCGCATCATGGGCGACAAGATTACCGCCAAACAGACCGCGCGTGATGCCGGGATCCCCGTGGTTCCGGGCTCGGACGGCGGGGTGGCCACGGTCGAAGAGGCCATGAAGGCGGCGGACAGCATCGGCTTTCCGGTTCTGATCAAGGCCGCCTCGGGCGGGGGCGGACGCGGCATGAAGGTCGCAAAGGACCGCGACAGCCTCGCCGAAGCCGTCAATACGGCCCAGTCCGAAGCCGCCGCCGCGTTTGGCGACGGCACGGTCTATATGGAGCGCTATCTCCAGAAGCCGCGCCATATCGAAATCCAGGTAATCGCGGACTCGCACGGCAATGTCTGTCATCTGGGCGAGCGCGATTGCTCCTTGCAGCGCCGTCACCAGAAGGTGCTGGAAGAAGCCCCCTCACCCGTGATTGATGACGCGGCCCGCGCCAAGATCGGTCAGACCGTGGTCGAGGCGATCCGCAAGATCGGCTACCTCGGGGTCGGGACCATCGAGTTCCTTTACGAAGATGGCGAGTTCTTCTTTATCGAAATGAACACCCGCCTTCAGGTCGAACACCCGGTCACGGAAATGGTGTTTGGTGTTGATCTGGTGCGCGAACAGATCCGCATCGCCGCGGGTCTGCCGCTCTCCTTTACCCAGGACGATCTGAAGCTGAACGGCCATTCGATCGAAGTGCGGATCAATGCGGAAAATGCCCGGACCTTTACCCCGTCTCCGGGTACGGTCAGCGATTTCCATGCACCGGGCGGTCTGGGCGTGCGTCTGGATTCGGCCATGTACAATGGCTATGCGATCCCGCCCTATTACGACAGCCTGATCGGCAAGTTGATCGTGCACGGTCGAGACCGACCCGAAGCTCTGGCCCGCCTCAAGCGGGCTCTGGCTGAGACCGTCGTGTCCGGCGTCGAAACGACGATCCCGCTGTTCCAGGATCTGCTGGGCGAAGCCGACATCCAGTCGGGTGACTATAACATCCACTGGCTGGAAAACTGGATCCGGGCTCAGGGCTGACCCCAGCCTGACTTTTTGGCGGCCCTTCGCTCCGGTGAAGGGCCGTTCGTCGTTTTGGACCGCGTCTGATGCCTGCCTTTACACTTGACGATCTGATCGACTGCTACCGGCAAGGGATCTTTCCCATGTCGGACAGCCGCGATGATCCGACGCTTTATCTGGTTGATCCCGAATGGCGCGGGGTGCTCCCGCTTGACCGATTTCATGTGCCGTCACGCCTGGCCCGGACGGTGCGCCAGGATCTTTATCAGGTTCGGATCAACACCCGCTTTTCCGAGATCATCAGCCTGTGCGCCGAAGCCGCAAAGGATCGGGATGACACCTGGATCAGCGAAGGGATCCAGTCGCTTTATGAGGCGCTGTTTGCCCGGGGTCTGGCCCACAGCGTAGAATGCTGGCAGGGGGATCAGTTGGTCGGCGGCCTTTACGGGGTATCTCTGGGTGGGGCCTTTTTTGGTGAGAGCATGGTCTCTCGCGCACGCGATGCCAGCAAGGTCGCGCTGGTCCATCTTGTGGCCCGGCTCAAGGTCGGGGGCTATCGCCTGCTCGATACCCAGTTCCAGACCGATCATTTACGGCAGTTCGGGACAGAGGAAATCCCGCGTGATGCCTATAAGGTGCGACTGAGGGCGGCTTTAGAGATCGAAGGCGATTTTTACCGGCTGGCCCCGGCGACAGACGGATTGGGCGCTCTGCAATCGATCACCCAGACATCGTAAAGCGGGTGCGAAAACGCATTGACCGCCGGAGAGCGGGCATACATCCAGCCGCGAAAGACTTGTCGGCCCGGCGGCGTATTTGACGCTCGAGCCTTGGGCTCAGCCTTGACTTCAAGATAGGCGGCAACGTCTTCGACGCGCTCATCCTCGGTGGTGGTTTCACACGCCCGCACCGTCAGAACCAACCCCCGATACCGGATGGGACGGCCCACCCGCGCCTCAAAGCGCATGGTTTCTGCCGTGATCTTATCGACCGCTTGCAACACAGCCGAGCCGTGACGCAGACGCCGCTTGGGCCCCAGCAGCGTCGGACTGCCCTCGGTCAGGGATTTATCATCCAGAGGCTTGAGGCGGACTTCGGGCGGGCTGGCCACAGACGGGCTCGGAGCCGCCTCAGGTGTTGTGGGTGTCGGCGCAGCCGGGGCCGACGAGGCCCGCGCAGGCTCCGCTTCCGGGCCCGGTCGCGGCTTAACGGGACGTACGGGTGCTGGATCCGGCAGGACCGGCGGTGCGGCCAGATCCGGCGAATCGAGCTCATCCACATAGACCGGGCTTTCGCGCGGGGCCGTATCACGCGACGGGGGCGACGGGCGTTGCGCCGGTTGCGCCGGGGACGGTTGAGACTGGCCGGACGGCGTCGACTGCGCCAGCGATGGGCCTGACACAAGCAAGGCTGAGGCGAAAACACCCGCCCCTGCCGCTAGGGTCAGGGCCATGCCCCCAAGGATCAAACCGGTTTTGCGCATCCCACCCTCAGTGTCTGTACTTACTTCGGGGTCCAGGCTTCGTAGTCCGCCGCTGTGGCCTGACGCGGGGCATCCGAGGCCAGCGACCCCGGCGGCACCTGAGCAAATGGGGTACCCGTCATATTCGGAATATGCGGCTTTCCCCACGCCCGATGCGGCATCGGCGAAACGGACGGCGGCTCGTCGTAGGTGTAGTGCATCCAGCCATGCCAATCCGGCGGGATCTTGGTCGCGTCGGCATAGCCCTTGTAAATGACCCAGCGACGCTTGCGACCGTCATAGCTGTCCTGTGTGTCGCGCGCTTCGTAATAGGTATTGCCGAATTCATCGGTTCCGACCTTGCGGCCCCGACGACCAATCGTGAACAGGGTACCCAGAGTGGCACCGTTCCACCAAATGAACAGCTTATCGATCACGCGCCTAACCATCAAAAACAGGCTCGCGGCTTCGGTGCCGCGCGGCGCGACTATAGGGCGCTGCGGCTCCCACGTCCAGTAAGGGTTAAGGGGGAATTCCGCCGCACGCCTGACGATATGTTGTGGATATAAAGCCTTACACCCCCCACATTTATTGCGAAGTCCAATTCTTAATCGTAGGTTAACGCCCGCGAGGGGCGAATTGCGCCCCGGGGAGGCCCGTCATGCGCTTTGCTCGATACTTTTCGGCAACGGAAACTGAGGCACCGCGCCTCACCGCGACAGGCGAGCCCTTTGAT
>JBKBWB010000264.1:0-3331 GCA_046289215.1 Asticcacaulis sp.
AATCCCGAGCTGGAACGGATAGTCTTTGAACACCGGATTGGCCCAAACCGGATGGGCTGAAAACAGCGTGCCAAAGCCGATCAGACCGAATCCCCCCAGTCCGGCCATCAGCTCGCGGCGTGACATATAGGGGAACGACGCAGAAGTGCGGGACATCGGGGTCTCCATAGCGGGTTTGCAGCGTTAAGCTCTGTTACAGTGTCCGCATGACACATTCTTGACAATTTGAAAAATGCGCCCTGAGCGTGAGAGCGCCACCACACTCGACCAAAAATAAAAGGCCTTAAACGGAATTCCGTGGCTCTCAAACGGCGGCCCTCTTTTCGCCAACCAAGCCTTCGCCTATAGGCAGGACATGTATGCACTGGCTGATGTCAACGAACTGATCCGCGCGCGGCTGTTTCCGTTTCCCAAGCGCCATTTCAACGGCGCTCAGGATCTGGATCCGCCGGATATTGTCGCCCTTTTGGACCTGGCCGACGCCTTTGTGGCGCTGAACCGGTTGTCCAACAAGAAACTCGATCTGCTCAAGGGGCGCACCCAGGTCAATCTGTTCTTCGAGAACTCGACCCGCACCCAGTCCAGCTTTGAGCTGGCAGGCAAGCGCTTGGGGGCCGATACGGTCAATATGAGCCCGCGCTCCTCCTCGATTGCCAAGGGGGAAACCCTGATCGATACGGCGGTGACGCTCAATGCCATGAAGCCCGACCTTTTGGTGGTGCGCCATGGGGCCTCCGGGGCGGCGGCCTTGCTGGCGCAAAAGGTTGGCTGCAGCGTGATCAATGCCGGGGACGGCCAGCATCAGCACCCGACGCAGGCGCTGCTCGACATGCTGTCGATTCGCCGCGCCTTTGGTCGGGTTGACGGTCTGAAGATCGCCATTTGCGGCGATGTCGCCCACAGCCGCGTTGCCCGCTCGAATGTGATTCTGCTCAATACCATGGGGGCCCATGTCCGGCTGGTTGGCCCGCCGACCCTGATCCCGGGCGATGCCGACCGCTGGGGCGCGGAAATCCACCACGACATGCGCGAAGGGATCGCGGGCGTCGATGTGGTGATGATGCTGCGCCTGCAGCTTGAGCGCATGGATGGCGGCTTTATCCCCTCCACCCGCGAATATTTCCGCTTCTATGGCCTCGACCGGGAAAAGCTGGCCTTTGCCAGCCCAGGCGTGAAAGTCATGCACCCTGGCCCGATGAACCGGGGCGTCGAGATCGATTCCGAAGTCGCCGATGACCTGAGCGTCAGCCTGATTCAGGATCAGGTCGAAATGGGCGTCGCCGCCCGCATGGCCGTGATGGCCTCGCTGATGGCCCGTCTGGAGGCTGACCGATGAGTGCTCCCTTGAAAGCCGCTTTCGTCAATGCACGATTGATTGATCCGGCATCGGACTATGACGGTCCCGGCTGTGTGGTCGTCGAAGATGGCCGGATCCTCAGCGTGAGTCACAGCCCATCATTGAGCGTCGGAGACCCCGATCTTCAGGTGATCGACTGTGAAGGCCGCGTGCTTTGTCCGGGCCTTGTGGACATCCGCGTCAAGACCGGTGAACCCGGGTCCGAGCCGCGCGAGACCCTGAAATCGGCCGGGCTTGCCGCCGCTGCGGGCGGGATTACTTCGATCGTGATCCAGCCAGATACCGACCCGGTGGTCGATGAACCGGCGATGGTGGACTTCCTTATGCGCCGGGCGCGCGACAACGCGCTTGTGCATGTCTATGCCGCCGGAGCCGCCACACGCGGCCACAAGGGCGAAAAGATGGCGGAAATCGGTCTGATGGCCGAGGCCGGGGCCGTCTATTTCACCGATGTCGACCAGCCGGTGATCAATTCCAAGGTTCTGCGCCGCGTGCTGTCCTATGCCGGAGGCTTTAACGCCCTGATCGCGCACCGTCCCAAGGAGCCTTGGCTGTCGCAAGGCGCCGTGGCCACAGAAGGCGAAATGGCCGCGCGTATGGGCCTGTCCGGGGTTCCGGCCCTGGCAGAGCGCATCATGCTCGACCGCGATCTGGCGCTGGTAGAACTGACCGGGGCGCGCTTCCTGATTGATCAGCTTTCGACCATCGAGGCTTTGGAATCCCTGCAACGCGCTCGTAGTCGTGGCCTTGAGGTTTCGGCCAGCGTGTCGATCAATCATCTGATGTTCAACGAACTGGACATCGGCGATTATCGCACCTTCTTCCGCCTTGACCCACCGCTTCGCTCCGAAGCCGACCGTAAGGCGATGATTGCCGCCGTCGCCGACGGTCTGATCGATATTGTCGTGTCGGCCCACAATCCGGCCCCGGCCGAGGACAAGCGCCTTCCGTTCTCCGAGGCTGCACCGGGCGCGATTGGCCTTCAAACCCTGTTGTCGGCCCTGATCGGCTTACACCACGAAGACGGCGTGCCGCTGATCGATCTCTTGCGCACGGTGACGAGCAATCCGGCTCAGCTTCTGGGCCTTGACGCTGGGACCGTGAGTGAAGGCGCGGTTGCGGACTTGACGCTGGTGGACATCGATGCGCCGAGGCTGATTGACGACCGCACGATCCTGTCCAAGTCGAAAAACACCCCGTTCGAGGGTCGCACGCTCCAGGGCCGCGTCTTGATGACCTTGGTCGCCGGTCGTGCGATCTACGCGGACCCGGAGATGCGCCTGTGACCGATCTGATCTTGACGCCCCCTGTAATCGCGTTGATCGCCGCCGTGGGGGGCTATCTTTTAGGATCGATCCCGTTCGGCGTGATGACCACATCTCTGGCCGGGCTAAACATCCGCGAAGTCGGGTCCGGCAATATTGGCGCGACCAATGTGCTGCGGACTGGACGCAAGGATCTGGCGCTGATCACACTTGTCGGCGACAGCGGCAAGGGTGCGCTTGCAGTCTTACTGGCCTATCTGCTCCTTGGCCAACAGCCCGAGAGCACGCGCCAGATGGGCATGGCCCTTGCGGGGGCAGCTGCCTTTCTTGGGCACTGCTTCCCGGTCTGGCTGAAGTTCAACGGCGGCAAGGGGGTCGCGACCTTCTTTGGCACCCTGATCGCCGCCAGCTGGCCCGTGGGTCTGGCGGCGGGTGCCGTCTGGCTGCTGGTGGCGTTTTTGCTGCGGATCTCGTCCCTGTCGGCGCTGGTGGCCGCGGCCATGGCCGCACCACTGGCCTTGCTGCTCGATCAGCCTCATGCCTTTGCTGTGATGGCCCTGTTCATGGCCTTGCTGATCTATGTGCGCCATATTGACAATATAAAGCGCATGTTGAACGGCACTGAGCCTCGGTTCGGCCAGAAAAAGACTGAAGCGGCTGCGGGTGAAAGCAGCACGACCCCGCCGCCCACAAACGGACCCGCCTGATG
>JBKBWB010000265.1:0-3319 GCA_046289215.1 Asticcacaulis sp.
GATCTCCAGCTTGCGGGCCTTGGTCCGGTTGCCGGGCAGGAACCGCGACAGGCCTTGGGGTACCTTGGCGTGATCGGCCTCCAGTTTGGCACAGAAGGTGCGGGTCAGGGCCCCGACCTCCTTGGCGGTCATGAAATAGCGGCGCATGAACCGCTCGACCCCCGACGAGTCGCCCCGGTCGCGATAGCCCATTCGGGCCGCGATTTCTGGCTGGCGATCAAAGGTCAACCGCTCTTCGCCGCGTCCGGCCGCCTGATGCAGGTGGATCCGTACCCGCCAGAGGTATTCCAGCGATTGGGCAAAGGTGCGCCGTTCCTCAGCGGTCAAAAGCGGATCCAGCGCCGCCTGTCCGCTGGGCTGATCCGGATGAAGCGACCGGGCAATCCAATAAAGGGTGTTGAGGTCGCGCAAGCCCCCCTTGCCATCCTTGATGTTCGGCTCGACCACGAAGCGGGTGGCCCCGCTTTTGGCGTGGCGGGCATCGCGTTCTGACAATTTGGCAGCAGCAAAGGCGCGGGCCTGATCCGCTTTGCGGGCCTCAAGCTGGATGCGTTTTTGCAGCGTGGCGGCCATGTCCGCATCTCCGGCGAGGAACCGGCATTCCAGCAACCCTGTCTGAATGGTGTGGTCGCCCTGGGCCAGTTTCAGGGTCTCGTCGATGGTGCGTGATGCCCACCCGACTTTGAAGCCCATATCCCACAAGGCATAAAGCATGAACTCGATCACGCTTTCCCCGTGCGGAGTTTCTTTCCAGGCCCGGAGAAACAGCAGATCAAGGTCCGAAAACGGCGCCATTTCCCCCCGACCATACCCGCCTACGGCCAACAGGGTCAGGCGCTCCCCTTCGGTCGGGTTACGCGCCCGATAGACGTGGACGTGGGTGAAATCCCACAAGGCGGTGACGATTTCATCCGCACAGGCGCTGAGGGCGCACGCCACCTCCGTGCCATTGGGTTTGCGTTGTTCGAGCCGCGCCAGCACGGCATCCCGGGCCTTGAGCCAGGCTGGTTTGAGGATCGCGACCGCTGCCTTGCGCAGGGCCGAACTTTGGCCCGAAGCCGTGTCCGCCGCCTCGCTCAGCGCGCTCCGCAACAGACGCCCGTCCAGTCCGTCCGGCAGGACCACAGCCTTTGGGGGCGAAGACAGGGCAGGAGCGGGCAAGGGCGGATCTTTCTAGGTTGGCGAGCGGGACGTTTAAGGGGCGGCGGGTTTCAGAGCAGCCTTGAGGCTATAGAGCGCCTCCAGCGCCTCACGCGGACTTAAGCTGTCCGGATCTATCCCGGCCAGCAGGGTTTCAACCTTTGACGGGGCCGCCGGTTCGCTGGGGGTGACCTGGGCGGCAAATGCGGCAAACAGGGGCAGGTCTTCGAGCCGGGCGGGCGCGGTGCCTTCGGCTTCGAGCCGCTCCAGCACCGCCTTGGCCCGGTTAACCACCCGCACCGGCACGCCAGCAAGACGCGCCACCTGAACGCCATAGGAGCGATCGGCAGCCCCGCTGCGCGCCTCATGCAGGAACACCAGCTCGCCGTTCCACTCCTTGGCCCGCATTGACAGGTTGGAGACGTAATCCAGCCGGGTCTCAAGGGTCGCCAGCTCGTGGTAGTGGGTGGCAAACAGAGTGCGGGCCTGATTGACATCATGCAGGGCTTCGGCACAGGCCCAGGCAATGGCCAGACCGTCATAGGTGGCCGTGCCCCGACCGATTTCATCGAGCACCACAAACGATCGCGGCGTCGCCTGGGTCAGGATGGCCGCCGTCTCGACCATTTCCATCATAAAGGTCGAGCGCCCGCGAGCCAGATCATCGCCCGCCCCGACGCGGCTGAACAGACGGTCCACCAGCCCCAGACGCAACGACGCCGCCGGAACATAGAGCCCGGCCTGGGCCATCACCACCAGCAGCGCGTTCTGGCGCAAAAAGGTCGATTTCCCCGCCATGTTAGGGCCGGTTACCAGCGACAGGCGCGCCCCGGCCAGCCCTTGACCATCCAGCACGCAGCCATTGGGGGTATAGACCCCGCCCGACGCCTTGACAGCCGCTTCGACCACGGGGTGGCGGGCCGCTTCGGCGACAAAGACGAGGCTGTCATCGATCTCTGGACAGACGGCCTGATGGGCTTCGGCCCATTCGGCGGCGGCGCTGGCCACATCAAGCTGGGCCAGGGCGTCGGCGGCGGCCTGAAGCGGGGCGGCCAGAACGCGGGCCTGAGCGCGGAAGGCTTCGAAACTATCGAGTTCCATCGCCATGGCTCGGCTTCCGGCCTGGGCGATGCGGGCATCCAACTCTGCGAGCGCGGCGGTGGTAAAGCGCACCTGATTGGCCAGGGTCTGGCGATGGATAAACAGGGTATTGAGCGGGGCCTGCATCAGGGGCTCTGCCTGTTTGGCGGTCGCCTCGACGAAATAGCCCAACACCGCATTGTGGCGGATCTTGAGGCTGACCCCGCTTTCGGCCTGAAGCTCAGCTTCCATGGCCACGATCACCCGGCGGCTATCGTCGCGCAGGCTGCGGGTTTCATCGAGATCGGCGCGGAATCCGGGTCGGATAAAGCCGCCATCGCGCACCGCCAGCGGCGGTTCCGCCTCCAGCCCCCGATCCAGGGCTTCGAGGAAATCGCGCACATCACGGCCCGGATTGAGGGCATCAAGACAGGCTTCAATGGCGGTGGGCAAGGTCCCAAGCGGCCCGCCCCGGCTGGCGATCAGGCCGCCCAGTTCAGCCCCGGCCCGAAGCCCGTCGCGCAGCACTGCCAGATCCCGAGGGCCCCCGCGTCCCAGCGCCAGACGCGACAGGGCGCGGGCCATGTCGCCCGACGCCTTCAGCCCCTCGCGCACATCCCGTCGCAAGGATCGGTTGGCGACAAACAGACCAATCGCGGCCTGACGCGCGCGGATTTCCACAAGATCCAGCAGCGGCCGGGTCAGCCTTGCGGCCAGCAACCGCGCCCCGCCGGGGGTCAGGGTCATGTCCAGGGCGGCCAGAAGCGAGCCGTCACGTCCGCCGGACTGGCTGCGATCAATTTCGAGACTGGCGCGGGTGGCCGCATCAATGCTCAGCCAGGCCTGGCCGGCAAAGCGGCGCGGGGGCTTCAGCGCCGGGGCCGATCCGGCTTGGGTGGTCTCGATATAGGCCGCCAGCAGACCGAGCGCCGCGACCTCAGCGACTGAAAACTGGCCATAGCCATCGAGGGTCGCCACACCATAAAGCCGTTCCAACCGCCGTCGCGCGGCCTCGGGCTCAGACAGGCTGGGCACCATCGGCTGGACGAGGCCGCCCGACTGTTTCAACGCGTCAGACAGCTCCGGATCGCCAAACAAT
>JBKBWB010000266.1:0-3315 GCA_046289215.1 Asticcacaulis sp.
GCGTGATGGGGCCTCGGCTCAGTACGGCTCGGACGCCATTGCCGGGGTGGTGAACCTGCGCCTGCGTGAAGCGCGCAAGGGCGGCAATCTGACCGCGGGCTACAGCTACTATGACACCGACATCAAGACGGCGCGCGGCAACCGCGACGAGGTCGATGGCACCACCTATACCCTGTCGGGCTGGGTCGGTCTGCCGCTGGGCGAAGACGGGTTTGTCACGCTCTCGGGCGACTATCGGGACCGGGGCGCGACCAGCCGTGGCGACCGCGACCCGCGTGTGACACCGTCGGTGGTCACCTCGCGCTATGGCGATCCCAAGGCTGAGGACGTGAGCCTTTATGTCAATGCCGGCTTGCCGCTGGCTAATGGCTGGACCGCCTATGGTTGGGCCGGTGGGCAAAAGCGTGAAAGCGAAAGCGCCGCTTTCTTCCGCGTGGCGTCGAACAGCAACAATGTGCCTGCGATCTATCCCAACGGCTTCCTGCCGCTGATCACATTCGACAGCGAAGACTATACGGTCGCAGGCGGAACGCGTGGCGAGCTGGGCGGCTGGGCGACCGACCTGTCGGTGGTCTATGGCCGCAACGCAATCGAGCTTGGGGTCCGCAACAGCGTCAACCCGACCTATGGCACGGCCTCTCCGCGTCAGTTCGAAGCCGGCGCCTTCATCTATGATCAGGTCAGCGTCAGCGCGGATTTCAGCCGTCAGTTTGACGTTGCCGCCTTCGCAGGGCCGCTGAATGTGGCCTTTGGGGTCGAAGCCCGCCAGGAGAGCTATCGTATCAAGGCCGGTGAGCCCAAGTCGTGGGATCGCGGCCCGATCACCAGCGCCACACCGGGGGCCCAGGGTTTCCCGGGGCTGCAGCCCTCTAATGTCGTGGATAAGAGCCGCCGCAATTTTGGCCTCTATGTCGACGTCGAGGCCGAAGTGATCGAAAAGCTGACGACGTCTGTGGCGGTTCGCGCCGAAGACTATTCGGACTTTGGAAACAACGTCAGCGGCAAGCTGGCGGCGCGCTATGACTTTACCCCACAGTTCGCCCTGCGCGGTTCGGTCGCCAGCGGGTTCCGGGCCCCGTCGCTCGCCCAGCAGTACTACACCGCGACCTCGACCAACTTCATCAGCGGCGTACCGTTTGAAACCGGAACCTTCCCGGCCACCAGCCCGATTGCGCGTGCCCTCGGGGCCCAGCCGCTCGATGCCGAAACCTCGCTGAACACCGCGATTGGGGCGGTCTATCGTAACGGGCCGTTCGAGCTGACTCTCGATGCCTATCAGATCAATATTGATGACCGGATCGTGCTGTCGGAAAACCTCGGCGGTCGGGCGGACATTGATGCCATCCTCGCCCCGTTTGGCGTGACCCGCGCGCGCTTCTTTATCAATGGCGTGGATACCGAAACCAAGGGCGCGGATCTGGTGGCCCGCTATCGCTTTGATACCGGCGCGTTCGGCAAGTTCGACACCAGCCTGGCCGCCAGCGTCACCGAAACCGAGATCACCCGCCTGCCGCGAACGGAGCGCCTTTCGGCCCTGACCCCGGCCCCGGATCTGTTTGCCCGTGTGGCCCAGACCATCATCACCGATGGTACGCCCAAGTCGCGCGCCACGGCCACGGTGGACTGGAGCCTCGGTGACTTTGGCGCAACCCTCAAGGCCGTCAACTATGGCAAGGCGATTGAGCCGGGCAGCACCGCCGCCAGCGACATTTCGACCGGCAATAAGACGCTGGTCGACCTTGAAGGCCGCTATGCCTTTGGTCAGGGTACGAGCCTGACGCTCGGAGCCAGCAACCTGTTCGACGTCTATCCCGACCGGACCCCGGCGGCTCTGAACAGCACCGGCACGCTCGGCTTTACCCGTTACTCGCCGTTCGGCTTTAACGGACGTCAGCTTTATGTGCGCCTGTCACACAACTGGTAAGCCACACAACGGGCAAGCCGCATAGCGGGTAAGCGGCGGCGACCCACGTTTTGATCTTCCTCCCCCACTTCCCCCCGGCGCAAACCGGGGGGATTTTTTTGACTTACCCCCACAGTTCACAGGCTGTGGACAGCGGATCTGTGAGTCCTTGAAAGCAGAGAGTGCGGGCAGCGCGCCCCTCAGCTAGCGTCGTGGGCATGGCTGATTATCCCGATACGCTCTCCGTGCCCCCTGCTGAATCTGCGCCCCCTATCGGGGTGCCCGACTATGCTCCACCGGTCGATTTCAGTCCCCATGCGCCTGGCGTAGCGCAACCGGTTCCGGCCAGCCTTCCGCATAATCTTGAGGCCGAACAGGCGCTGCTGGGCGCGCTGTTGTTCGACAATGGCGCCTATGAGCGGCTGGGTGATCAACTCGGATCGCGCCATTTCTATGAGCCGTTCCACCAGCGGCTTTACAGTCTGATCGAAGACCACATCCGCAAAGGGATGCTGGCCGAACCGATCGTGCTGATGGACCATTTCAAGGCGGATCCGGGGTTCGAAGCGCTCGGTGGTTTGCGCTATCTGGCCGACCTTGTGGACCGGGCCCCGCCCGCCGCCAATGCCGCCGACTATGCCCGGGTGATCTATGACCTCGCGCTGCGCCGTGAGCTGATCCGCCTTGGCGGCGATATTGCCAATGCCGCCGTGTTCGGGGCCAAGGGCAGCGCCCGCGACATGATCGAACAGGCCGAAGCCCAGCTGTTCAGCCTCGCGGAAACCGGCACGTCGGCAACAGGCTTTACCAGCTTTGGCGAGGCCGTGGCCGGGGCGCTCGAAATGGCCGAAGAAGCGTTCCAGCGCGATGGTGGCCTGTCGGGCCTGTCCACGCGCCTTGATGCGCTTGATAAGCAGATGGGCGGCCTGCACCCCTCAGACCTGATCATCCTCGCCGGGCGTCCGTCGATGGGTAAGACGGCGCTGGCGACCAATATCGCCTTCAATGTCGCGCGCCACTATGCGTGGGAGCCGACCCCCGACGGCGGGCGAAAGACCGTGCGCGGCGGCGTCGTGGCCTTCTATTCGCTCGAAATGTCCGGCGAACAGCTGGCCATGCGGATTCTCGCCGATGCCTCGGGGGTCTCCTCGGACCGGCTGCGTAAAGGGGAAATCGACGCCTCAGAGTTTGCCCGGGTGCGTGATGCGGCGCTCGAAATCAACGAAAGCCCGCTCTATATCGACGACACCGGGGGCCTGGCCTTGGCGAAACTCGTGGCCCGCGCCCGACGCCTGAAGCGCTCGGTTGGTCTTGATCTGATCGTGGTCGACTACCTGCAACTCGTCACCACCGGCGACAGCAATGCCAATAACCGGGTGCAGGAAGTCTCGATGATCACCCAGGGGATGAAG
>JBKBWB010000267.1:0-3310 GCA_046289215.1 Asticcacaulis sp.
CGTCCCCGGCTTTGATTTTACAGCTCTGCCGGCGGTGGTGTTGGGAGCGGGTGGCGCAGCCCGGGCGGCGGTATCGGCCCTTCTGGCCGCGGGTGTCCCTGAGGTGCGCGTGGTCAATCGGACTCTCGCGCGGGCCGAAGAGTTGGTGTTTGCCTTCAAGACGCGGTTAACGGCCTTTGACCTGTTGCATGCTGCACAGGCCTTTTCTGGGGCAGGTCTGTTGGTCAATGCCGCATCTGGCGGGCCTTTGCCGACATTGGAGACACTGCCGGATGGGGCTGTGGTCATGGACATGACCTATCGGCCCTTGATGACGCCCCTTCTTCAATCCGCCGCAGCGCGGGGCCTGCGGACAGTCGATGGTCTGGCGATGTTGATCCATCAAGCGCGGCCGAGCTTTGAGGCTTTGTTTGGCGTCGCGCCACCCGTTGACGTCGATGTCCGCGCTATGGCCCTTGCGTTTTTAGCGGATGGATCGCCTGCGTGAAGGTTCTTGGTCTGACCGGCTCGATTGGGATGGGCAAAAGCACCACCGCGCGGATGTTTGCCGATCTGGGTTGGCCAGTCTGGGATGCGGATGCAGCCGTCCATAGCCTTTATGCACCCGGTGGCCGGGCAGTTGCGCCGGTCACGCAGGCTTTTGGCCCGGTTGCGGACGACCAGGGTGGCATCGATCGAAAAGCCTTATCCGAGGTTCTGAAGGGGCATTCAGAATGCTTTTCTGAACTCGAAGCGATCGTTCATCCGCTGGTGGCAGAGCATCGTGCGGCTTTCCTTGAAGCGGCAACTCAGACCGGCGCGGCATGGGTCGTTCTCGATGTGCCCTTACTGTTTGAGACGGGCCTCGATGCCACCATGGATGCGACCGTGGTCGTCAGCGCGGATCCCGCCATCCAGCGTGAGCGGGTCCTGGCTCGCCCCGGCATGACCGAAGCAGCATTTGAGACAATCCTGTCGCGGCAAATGGCCGATACCGAAAAACGCCGACGCGCCGATTATGTAATTGATACAGGTATGGGGCTGGAGAGCGCCCGTCAGCAGGTTCTGGCCCTTACAGAACGTCTTAGCCGTCTGGACGGCGTGGCCAAAGCACAGCAATGAAGGCCCATGGCGCGCGAAATCATTCTTGATACCGAAACCACCGGGATTGACCCCAACAAGGGGCACCGGCTGATCGAAATCGGTTGTTTGGAGCTGGAGGACCTGCTCCCAACCGGGCGGACCTATCACGTCTATATCAATCCTGAGCGCGAGATCGAACCGGATGCCGAGCGGGTGCATGGCATTTCCAATGCCATGGTCGCCGACAAACCCAAGTTTGCCGAGGTGGTCGAGTCTTTCCTGGAGTTTGTCGGCGATGCCCAGATCGTCGCCCATAACGCGGCGTTTGACCGGGGCTTTATCAACATGGAGCTGGAGCGCGCCCGTCGCCTGCCCCTGCCCGAGCCGCGTTGGGTCGATACGCTGGATATGGCCCGTAAGCGTTATCCGGGGATGCACAATTCGCTCGATGCCTTGTGTCGCCGGTTCAATATTTCGCTGACCGAACGGGACAAGCACGGGGCGCTGATCGATGCGCGTCTGCTGGCGGATGTCTATCTCGAACTTCAGGGCGGCAAGGAGCGCAGCCTTGATCTGTCCGCTTTTACGCCCCAGTCGGATGCCGTTGTGCTGGATACCCAGGGACCAGGCCAGCGCCCTGCCCCCTTGCCGTCGCGGCTTACCGCTCAGGAGACCGAAGCCCACACGCAGTTTGTGCAATCGGTACTTAAGGACAAGGCTGTTTGGTTGAAATTTGGAGTGGGTACAGAGACTTAAATCTTGATCTCAGAACAGCTGCGCTGGCTTGATTGCAATCGTCCTTTAGGCTTTTTCGATCATCGGGACCCAGAGATCTCCTCGTGAGATCGTCATGAACATGAGGCCGTCGTTGAACGCCGCGGTTAGGGTTAAGCCATATCCTGGCTGTTTAATCTAGGCCCCTGCCCTTTCCCACCATTCGCGAAAGGCCGCCTTGCGGTGACGGCTGAGGGGTAGGGTCAGGCCGGTCCACAGACGGATGCGCTCGGCCTCAACCCCATCAATTGCGGCTCGCGTGACCCAGTGGGAGCGGTGGATCCGAAAACCATCCGAACGCGCATCGGTTGCCGCCGCCAGACTCATCAGCACCAACGCCTCGCCGTGGCGGGTATGGACGCGTAGATAATGATCTTCCGCCGACAAGGCCAGCACGACCTCCCCCCGAAGCGTTCGCGGCAACAATGTGCGCAAGGCTGCGTCGGGGTCTGTAATGGGGGCCGGATCTTCTGTCTGTTTATCCGTTGACGGCGATAGGCGTTCCTCCGCCTGTGTTTCTGCCCCCTCTGACCCGCCATAGCGAATGCGCTGCCACGACAGGCCAAGGCTTAAGCCCCTAAAGATCAGCGCCAACACCACATTGTTGATTAGCAAAATCCCCGGCGACACATGGGCCAGGGTTTGAGCGGCGAACAGCCACAGGCTGAACTGGATCACCCAGACGCCCGGCACGGCCAGCACGAGGTCGGTCAGCAACGCCGCCCACAGCGGCCAAAACCCCTGGAACCGCCAGCGGGCCACAAGATAAGACACTCCGAGGGACGCCCCGCCAATGACGCTCACGGTCACGACAAAATGGCCGATCCGGTGCCACAGGTCCATGCCGAGCACACTGCCGAACGGCCCCAGAATCCCAAGCACGATCCCGGCCAGCGGCAAGCTAAGCAATGCCTCGGGCGACAACAGCGGGGCCGAGCGCAGGGATAAGACTCGCAAAAGCGTATGGAGGGGGGCGAACGGCATGGGTGAGCGTGACTTTATCGCGGTTTGTTTGACCCACGGAACCGGATTAGTGCCCAAATTCCCAAGGATTGATTACGCGCAGACCTGCGGCCCGAAAAGGATGAACGTCGCGGCTCGCAACCGCAAGATCGCGGGCGGCCGCGATGGCGGCAATATAGCCATCGGGAATGGGTAATCCCTGACCTGCCGCGCGGGCCTGGCTCGCGATCTGCCCATAAGCGCGCGCTGCGTGGTCGTCGAACATCAGGATCCGCCCCGCAAACAGGTCACTAAGGTCCACTAGAGCCGCATTCAGTCGGGATTTTCTTTGCCCCTCAGGAAGACACGCCACCCCAAAGGCCATTTCCGCCAGACTGATACTGGATATCCACAAAGCGCTCGCGGATTGTGCATCAAGCCAAGCCAGAACACGCGCCTCTGGATGAGGGCGCAAGGGCTCAGACAAGACATTGGTATCCAGCAAAAACATTGAAGCCCGCTCAGTCAAACG
>JBKBWB010000268.1:0-3306 GCA_046289215.1 Asticcacaulis sp.
ACCGAGGGTGTGCGCACAACCGCCTGTTCCAAGATCCTGGAAAACTTTGTGCCGACCTACGAATCGACCGTGACCGCCAATCTGTGGCGCGAGGGGGCGGTGATGCTGGGCAAGCTGAACCTCGACCAGTTCGCCATGGGCTCGTCCAACGAGACCTCCTACTTTGGCAATGTGGTCAATCCGTGGAAGTCCAAGGATAGCAACCGCGATCTGACCCCGGGCGGCTCCTCGGGGGGATCTGCTTCGGCGGTGGCTGCCGATCTGTGCCTTGGGGCCACGGCCTCGGATACCGGCGGCTCGATCCGTCAGCCTGCGGCCTTTACCGGCACCGTCGGGATCAAGCCGACCTATGGCCGCGCCTCGCGCTATGGCATGGTCGCCTTCGCATCGTCACTTGATCAGGCCGGTCCGATTGCCAAGACTGTCGAGGATGCGGCGATCCTGCTCAAGGCCATGTGCAGCCATGATCAGCGTGATTCCACCAGCCTCGATATGGCGGTGCCGGATTTCGCCAGCTTTGTTGGCCAATCGGTCAAGGGGCTACGGATCGGGATCCCGCGCGAATATCGTCTTGACGGCATGCCCGCCGAGATTTCCGCGCTCTGGGACCAGGGGATTGCTTGGCTCAAGGACGCCGGGGCCGAGATCGTCGACATCAGCCTGCCGCACACGCAATATGCCCTGCCGTGCTATTACATCATTGCCCCGGCCGAAGCCTCATCGAACCTGGCGCGCTATGACGGCATGCGGTTTGGTCATCGGGCCGAGGGCACGGCCAATCTGACGGACCTCTATGAGATCAGCCGCGCCGAAGGCTTTGGCGACGAAGTGAAACGGCGGATTCTGATCGGCACCTATGTGCTGTCGGCGGGCTTCTATGACGCCTATTACGTCAAGGCCCTGAAGGTGCGCCGCCGCATTGCCGAAGACTTCGATGCGGCCTGGACCCGTTGCGATGCCATCCTGACCCCGGCGACTCCGTCGGCGGCGTTTGCCCTGGGGGATGAGACCAAGAAAGCCGATCCGGTGGCGATGTATCTCAATGACATCTTCACCGTGACCACCAACCTTGCGGGTCTACCGGGTATTGCCGTTCCGGCGGGTCTGGATGCCTCAGGCCTGCCGTTGGGTCTGCAGGTGATCGGTAAGGCCCTGGATGAAGGCACGATCATCCGCGTCGCGGCCGCCCTCGAACAGGCGGCTGCCTTTGGCCACAAGCCCAAGGCCTGGTGGGCCTGAGGTCCGCCATAAAGCCCTAAGATCTGGACGCCTTCGCCTTTTGCGCGAAGGCGTTCGCATTTTTGCGGTTAACCTTTAGTCTTATCGAGAGACTCATGAGGCTTTTCAATGTTGCTGACGTCGCTGACGGACTGGATCGTCTGGGCCCTGATTGCGGGTCCTTTGTGCGTGATCGCCTACGCCACTTTGCGGTGTGCCCTGTATTTGGCTGAGCGTCGCAAGGTCGAGCGGTTCAAGCACTTTAACGATCTGATGCGCAAGCTGGCCGACCCCGAAGCGGCTATGGCGGACAAAATGACCGCAGCTTATGAATTGCGTCACTATCGCGAATATGCCGAGGTTATTCGTAAGATCTTTGACGATGGTCACATGCGCAAGGATGATCCCGATCTTTTGGTTTCGACCTTGCGCGAGACCGTTCGCGTCGTCGGTCGCGGCTAACGCGCCGGGATTTTTCCGCTTCGCGTGCTTGAAACCCGTTTCCTCTTGTCCCAGACCTGTTCTAGAACAGGGACATGAGCACGACAGAATCCAACAGCAAACTGATCATGGGCCGGACGGGTCCGTGGGAACTGGTGATCGGGCTGGAAGTCCACGCCCAGGTCGCTTCAACCTCAAAACTATTTTCCGGGGCGGCCGTAGGCTTTGGCGCCGGGCCGAACGAGCAGGTCAGCCTCGTGGATGCCGCCATGCCCGGCATGCTACCGGTGCTGAACCGCTTCTGTGTCGAACAGGCGGTGCGCACGGGCCTTGGGCTCAAAGCGGCGATCAATCGGCACTCGCGCTTTGACCGTAAGAACTACTTCTACCCGGATCTGCCACAGGGCTATCAGATCAGCCAGCTCTATCACCCGATTGTCGGGGAGGGCGAAGTGCTGGTCGAGCGCGACGATGGCTCCAGCTTTACCGTGCGCATCGAACGTCTGCATCTCGAACAGGATGCGGGCAAGCAGATCCATGATCTGGATCCCCATGCCACCTATGTTGATCTGAACCGCGCCGGAACCGCGCTGATGGAGATTGTCTCCAAGCCGGATATCCGCTCGTCAGACGAAGCCGTGGCCTATTTCAAGAAGCTGCGCACGATCCTGATCTATCTCGGGACCTGCGACGGCGACATGGAAAAGGGGAATATGCGCGCCGACGTCAACGTATCTGTGCGCCGTCCGGGCGATGACCTCGGCACCCGTTGCGAGATCAAGAACGTCAATTCGTTCCGCTTCATGCAGCAGGCCATCGAGTACGAAGCCCGCCGCCAGATCGAGATCATCGAGGATGGCGGCAAGATCGACCAAGAAACGCGCCTGTTCGATGCAGTCAAGGGTGAGACCCGGTCGATGCGCTCCAAGGAAGAGGCGCACGATTACCGCTATTTCCCTGATCCTGATCTTTTGCCGCTGGAGCTGGAAGAGGCCTGGATCGAAGCGATTCGCTTGAGCCTGCCGGAGCTGCCGGACGACAAAAAGCAGCGGTTTATCACCCAGTATGGTCTCAGCGCCTATGACGCCGGGGTGTTGATCATCGAACAGGATCGCGCGGACTATTTCGAGGCGGCGGCCAAGGGGCGCGAGGCCAAGCTGGTGGCCAACTGGGTCACCAACGAGCTTCTGGCCCGCCTGACCAAGGACGGCATTGAGATTGCCCGCTCGCCGCTGGGGCCGGACATGATTGCCGAACTGGTCGAGTTGATCGAGACCGATGTGATCTCGTCCAAGATCGCCAAGGAAGTGTTCGAGTACATGTGGGCCGGTGAGGGGCGTCCTTCGGCCATTGTCGAGGCGCGCGGCCTGAAACAGGTGACCGATACCGGGGCCATTGAGGCGGCCATCGACGCCATCATCGCCGCCAATCCGGACAAGGCAGCGGCGGTGGCGGAAAAGCCCCAGGCGCTGGGCTGGTTCGTGGGTCAGGTGATGAAGGCGACCGGCGGCAAAGCCAATCCGGCAACGCTCAATGCCCTGCTCAAGGCCAAGCTGGGCGTCGCCGATAGCTAAGGCCTATTGAAGCCCTTCATGACGAAGCAAAACCCGGTCGGAAGCGGCCGGGTTTTTTGTGGCCATGTCCGGT
>JBKBWB010000269.1:0-3292 GCA_046289215.1 Asticcacaulis sp.
GCAAGGCCGCTGACCCCGCCTGAGGCTTGCAGCCCCAGATCCGGGCGGCGCTGGCGGATCGCCTGCATCAGCGTCAGGTTCGGCCCCTGAAGCATGCCGTCGCGGGCCACGTCGGTGACCAGCAGGCGCTTGGCCAGCCCCTCAGGATACTGGTCAAGAACGGCCCAAAGGCTTTGGCCCGAGCCAGTGGCCCAGCCGTGGGTGGCAACCTCGAAATCCCCGTCGGGCGTGGGGCGCACATCGAGGGCCAAGGTCAGGGCATCCGGCCCGAAATCTTCGAGCCAGCCGCGCACAGTCTCAGGCTGGGAGACGCAGAGCGAGCCGACCACCACCGCCTTGGCTCCCGCGCTCAACAGGCTTTCGACATGGGCGCGCTGGCGGACGCCGCCGCCGGTCTGGATCGCCACAGGCTGGCTTTGTGCCAGACGGGCAATTAGATCCTGTTGGCGGGGTTCACCGGCGCGGGCCCCATCGAGATCGACAATATGGACCCACTGGGCACCGTCCTGGACAAAGGCCGCGAGCCGGGCAAACGGATCGGCATCATAGGCGGTCACCGCATCGAAGCGGCCCTGTTCCAGCCGCACACAGGTGC
This sequence comes from Asticcacaulis sp., assembly GCA_046289215.1. Lineage (GTDB taxonomy): Bacteria > Pseudomonadota > Alphaproteobacteria > Caulobacterales > Caulobacteraceae > Asticcacaulis. The sequence continues at coordinate 596 of JBKBWB010000269.1, forward strand.
CGTTAATCAGGTCAATCGCCGGATAGATCAGCATGGGACACTCAGGAAATTGGCCAAAAGGGTGCGACCGGCGCGGGCCGACCGTTCGGGGTGAAACTGCGCGCCCCAGACATTGCCCCGGCGCACGACCGCAGAGAAGGCTGTGCCATAGGTGCAGCGGGCGAGGGTAAAGTCCCCCACCGGGCAGGCGTAGCTATGGACGAAATAGGCGTAGTCCCCGTCTGTTACGCCCTGCATCAGAGGGTCATCGGTGACGGCCTCCAGCGTGTTCCAGCCCATGTGCGGGACCGGACGATCCGGGGCGGCGGTCAGGGCCGTGACCCGACCGGGGATCAGGCCAAGGCCCGCGACATTGCCTTCGTCAGAGTGTTCGAACAAAAGCTGCTGGCCGAGGCACACCCCGAGCAGGGGCCGGGAAAAGGTGCGCAACAGCTCATAGAGACCCAAGCTATGGATCCGTTGCATGGCAAAGCCTGCCGCCCCGACCCCGGGCAGGATCAGCCGCTCCGCTGCTGCCAGGGTGTCGGCCTGATCGCTCAGCACCACCGTGGCCCCCAGACGCTCGAACGCCATCACCACCGAGCCGGTATTGGCACAGCCTAGTTCCGCGACCGTGACCGTGGTCATGCCAGCATACCCTTGGTGGAGGGCAGGGCCTCGCCTTCGGTCCGAAGCGCCATGCGCAGGGCGCGGCCCAGGGCCTTGAAACAGGCTTCGGTCTTGTGGTGGTCGTTCTCGCCGGTGACTTTAACGTGGATCGCCGCGCTCAAGGTTTCCGATAGGGAGCGGAAGGCATGGGCGGTCATTTCGGTCGGATAGTCGCCAAGGTGGGTGGCCTTGAAGGTACCGTCAAACACACAGAAGGGCCGCCCGCCAAGATCGACCGACACCGAGGCCTCGGTTTCATCCATGGGCAGGACGAAGCCAAAGCGGGCCAAGCCGAGCCGCTCGCCCAGCGCCTGTTTCAGCGCGGTGCCAAAGGCCAGCATGCAATCTTCGAGGCTGTGGTGGAGATCGATGTGCAGGTCGCCCGAGCAAGACAGGCTGAGGGCAAAGCCGCCGTGGCTGGCCACCTGATCGAGCATATGGTCAAAAAAGCCGATGCCAGTGTGAATCTGGACCGGGCCGGGCTGGTCGAGATCGACCGAGACCGCGATCTTGGTTTCCTTGGTGTCGCGCAGCACCTCGGCCCGGCGGGCGGGACGGACGCTGGCCTCAACCGGGGCAAAGGCAGCAAGGATCCGGGCATTGTCGGCGGCTGTGCCCAAAGGCACCACCAGACCATCTTTGGTGGCGATGACGCCCACGCCCATACGTTCCAGCGCGCGCAGGGTGGTGCCCTTGTCGTCGGGCGTCAGATAAAGCCAAGGGGCCTGGCCATCAATATTGACGGGCACGCCTAGGCCGCTCAGGGCCTCCGTCAGGGTGCGGCGGGCCTGACGCAGGCCTTGCAGGCGCTGTTCGAGGATCAGCCGCCGCGAGGGATCCAGCGCCGCTTCGGCCGCCTTGATCAAGGGGCGGGCCAGCGCATTGGGTTCGCTGAGCTTTTCCAGCGAAAACACGATCTTGTCGGTGCTGAACAAGGCCCCGACCTCGGCCCCCATCAGGCCACAGCTATGGCCCAGAGAGCGCAGGATCACCACATTGGTTTCCGTGCGGATCAGATCCATCAGATCGTCCGTGTCGGCACTATCGGCATAGCGCGCATCAATCACCAGCCAGGCCGGAAAGATGTCATTAGCCAGGGTGCGGGCGGCGGTCAGGTCCCACAGGGTGCCGTCTGGCCAGCGCGGGGACTGGATCAGCTGAAAGCCGGTTGTCCGGCTGCGCTTCGTCTGGCGGCTCTGGGCATAGATTTCTCCGAGGCGCATCAGCGAGTCTGTTTCTGGCCCGTCGGCGACATAGTTGTCGTAGCCATGCAGGCGCATGCGGCGGAACACCAGCTCCAGCCCATGGTCTGCGCCCCGCACCGCCAGGGTCTGGGCAAAGGGCGCGCCGAAGCGGTTGGCCAAGGCCTCGGTCAGGGCCTTGGGCGGGGGCGGGACCTGATTGAGGTCCGGGCTTCCGGCCACAAGCGGGGAAAAGGGACTGTTCAGCATCAAGAGACTCTTCAGGCAGCGGGCGCGGGGGAGCGCGGCGAATCGGTCAGGCTGAGGCGATAGTCGGCGGCACGGGCGTGCGCTTCCAGCCCTTCCAGACGGGCCAGACGGGCGCTGGCCCGGGCCAGGGCGTCGCGGCCTTCGCCCTCGGCGGACTGGACGACAAAACTGGTCATGAAACTGCGCACCGTTATGCCGTCCCAGGCGCGGGCGGCTCCGTCGGTGGGCAGGACGTGGCTGGGGCCCGCTGCATAGTCACCAAAGGTCTCGGCGGCGCCGCGACCGGCAAACACCGTCCCCGCCGCCGTGAGGAGCGGGATCAGGTTGTCCGGATCCTCGACCTGGAGCGACAGGTGTTCCGGGGCATAGGCGTTGGAGACATCAACGGCCTCAACAAGGCTGCGCACCCGGATGGCGCGGGCTTCAGCAAGGGCCTTTCGTGCGATGGCGGCGCGGGGCAGGGTGGCCAGTTGTCGCTCCAGCGCGGCTTGGGTGGCCTTGATTAGGGTCTCACTGGGGCTGATCAGCACCACCTGGGCATCGGTGTCGTGCTCGGCCTGGCTCAGCAGATCCGCCGCCACCAGATCCGGGTCCGCCG
>JBKBWB010000270.1:0-3252 GCA_046289215.1 Asticcacaulis sp.
CCTTCCTGGATCAGCGCCGCCGCTTTTTCAGCATTGGCCCAGCCCGTGATGTTGGTCTTTTTATTTTCCAGATCCTTATAGCGCTCAAAGAAGTGCGAAATCTGGTCCAGCAGGATTTGCGGCAGCTGGTCGTAGTTGGTCACGTCGTTATAGAACGGGTGCAACTTGTTGACCGGCACGGCGAGGATCTTTTCGTCTTCGCCCTTTTCGTCTTGCATGATCAGCACTCCGACCGGACGCACGCGGATTACCGAACCGGCCATCACCGGGGTCGGGGCGATCACCAGCACGTCGCACGGGTCGCCGTCACCGCCGAGGGTGTGCGGCACGAAACCATAGTTGCCCGGATAATACATGGCCGTGTGCAGGAATCGGTCAACGAACAGGGCGCCCGAGTCCTTGTCCATTTCATATTTCACCGGCAGACCCCCTTGCGGGATCTCGATAATCACGTTGATGTCCCAAGGGGCGTTGGCACCGATCGAAATCTTATCAATGTTCATTGCGGCTCTCTTTAACAGGGCAGATAGCGATGGGCTGCTCTTAAGCGTTCCGGCGCGGACGCACAAGCAAGGACCGGGACCCAAGGGCCGGAAACGTGCTTTCGCCATTGCGCAGATAAACGAAGGCCCTAGTGTAGCCCTATGACGACATTGAATTGGATCGCTTTTGGGATCTTCGCGATTTGCTGGTTAGGCTATGAGCCGGTGGTCCAGCGGGTCGCGCGCTACCGCGGCCTATCGTCCAAGGATCTGAGCGTCATCCGCGCGGGCTGGATGCAGCAAGCGGTGATCCGCGACATCAAGCTAGTAGACAGCAACCTTCTGGGGCACGGGATTAACTCGGCGTCGTTTTTTGCGTCGGCCAACCTGATCCTGATTGCGGCCGTGGGTGGGGCCTTGTTCAGCGGGGAAATGTCGTTGCGGACGGTCAAGGAACTGGGGATCGACACGTCCTCCAGCCGTCTGTTCGAAATCAAACTTGCGCTGGTGACGGTGTGCCTCGTGCGGGGCCTGCTGGATTTTATCTGGGCGATCCGCCAGATGAACTATTGCGTCGCCGGGATTGGTGCGGCCCCCGAAGATCTGCGTGGCGAAGACGCCTCTGCCTATGCCCGCGCCCTCAGCCAGGTCATTGATCCGGCCATGACCCACTTCAGCCAGGGGGTGCGGGGCTATTACTTTGCCCTGGCGGCTGCGGCCTGGCTTTACGGTCCCCAGGCGCTGATGATCGCGAGCGTCGGGGCAGTCATTTTGCTGATGTGGCGCCAGTCCGGGTCCCAATCGGCAAAAGGTTTGCGCGACATCCGAATTTTGCTGGAACGCAAAAACCCACCCCAAACGGGTACGGATTTAGGATTTTCCGCCGATATTGCACCGCAGCAAGAAAATTTATCAGACAAATCCCCTGAAATCACAAGGAAAGACAGGCACGCGTGATGCTTTGTAACGCGTCGTGATCACGCATTTTCCACAAGGCCCTTGCCTCATTTTGCATTGCAGCGTATATAACCCGTGTTCGGTGCCCTTGGCGCCGATGCCCTTCCTGGGCGTTTCCTCCCTATCGACTTTAAAAGCCGCGCTGGATCAGCGCGGCTCTTTTTTTGCCCCGAATAGGTTCGGATTAAGAGTTTGCATGCTCCAAACCCTCTAATCGGGCCGTAAAAGTCGGCTCCCCTCTTCCGCCAGGGCCCGATGGAAATCAGCCGCCAGAGTTTCGATCAAAGCCCCAAGGTCCCGCAAGCCTGAATTGGGCTCCAACCGCGCCTCATCCATATAAAGGCCGCGCGACAACTCGATCTGCAGGGCATGGCCCCCTTGGGTCGGCTGTCCATAAAGCTGGGTAGTCCAGCCCCCGGCATAGGGGTGATTGAGGGCGACTTTCAGGCCCGCCGCCTTGAAGGCACTGGCCAGCCAGCGCGTCAGACCCGGGGCACAGGATCGTCCGCGTAGATCCCCCAGCACCACATCCGCCCGACAACTGGCCGACGGCATGGAGTGCCAGTCGAGCAGAACCGCCCGCCCCCGATCCGACTTAAGCCGCTCCAGGGTCGCCTTGAGTGTCTGATGATAGGGCGCATGCACCTGCGCCAACCGCGCCAAATCCTCGGACAGGGGCAAGGGGCCGCCATAGATATCGCGCCCCTCGCTGACCTTGCGGGCAATCACGCCTAGCCCCGCCGCGACCCTCAGGCTTGAGGGGCGGGCATCCGCGGGTAAAGGCTCCTGAAACAGACGCGGATCCAGTTCCCGCGGATCGCGGTTCACATCCACATAGGCCCGGGCATAGAGGCCCCGCAGACAGGCGAAGCCCAAGGGTGCACAGGGCCAGATCAGCTGATCGACATAGGCGTCTTCGGACGACCGTAATGCTACGGGATCCAAACGGGTCTGAGCCACCCAATCGGGCGGATAAAGCGCGCCGGAATGGGGCGAGGCAAACACGGCGCACACCTCTACGCCTGCCTCTGGTTCGGCCCATTCGAAAGAAGGCTCCTCAGAGGGTGACGCAGACGGGGTCATGAGAGGCAAAAATCCGGCATGACGGTGTCATAAACCGGAACGGAGCCGGGCGGAATCCTTGCATCCCCGAAAAAAAACGCGCAGCCTTCACCCGGGGTTTACACCCGACGCCTAGGCTGCGCCTCACAAGATTACCACACCAGACCTTTCGGGACCCATGACCAAGATCCTGCTTGCTGAAGATGACGATTCCTTGCGCAACTTCCTGACCCGGGCGTTGGAACGGGCAGGCTATCTGGTGGTCAGCTGCCCCGACGGGGATGCCGCCCTGGATGCACTCGATCAGGGTCCGTTTGACCTGGTGCTGACCGATATTGTCATGCCCGGCGCCGACGGTATCGAGGTGGCCCGCGAAGCCGCCAACCGCCAGCCGGGCGTGCGGGTGATGTTCATCACCGGCTTTGCTGCCGTGGCCCTGTCGGCCCGCGAAAGCGCCCCGGAAGCCAAGGTGCTGTCCAAGCCGATCCACCTGCGCGAAATCGTCACCGAGGTCGAGCGGCTCGTCGCGGCGTAAGGACCGACCTTTTATCCCGCATTTTTTTCAGTGTGGGGGCAAACAGGGGCTTGCAGGCCTTTCGCCCCCCCGCTATACACCCGCTCCTCTTCCGGCGCACAGCGAACCCGCAGCGCCAGACGGACGCGTAGCTCAGCGGTAGAGCACTACGTTGACATCGTAGGGGTCACAGGTTCAATCCCTGTCGCGTCCACCATTTCTTCTGACATCGTTATC
>JBKBWB010000271.1:0-3240 GCA_046289215.1 Asticcacaulis sp.
ACCCAGGCCATTGCCCGGTGGGTCAGTGCCCTGCCGGGCAGTGGGCTGAGCTTACCGAGTGTGCCGGAGCCGGTGTTCGCGCTGGCGTGCCTCGGGCTGGTCTGGGGGATCCTCTGGCGCGGCCCTTGGCGTTGGGTGGGCCTGCCGATGCTCGCGCTGATGCTGGTCTGGCCGCGCGCGGCCCCACCCGATGTCTGGGTCGATGCGTCAGGACGCTCAGCCTTGGTGCGCATGCAGGGCGGGGGAGCCTTCGCCCTGTCGATGACACTCAGTACATCGCCGCGCCCGGATGATTTCGCCCTCGAACAGGTGACCCGACGAACGGGCCTTTTGCTATTACCCGAAACCGAGGCCGAGGAAAAACGCACCTTGTGCCGCCGCACCCTGTGTCCCGCCATGGCCGATCAGCGCATCCGCACCGCCCTCTGGCGCGGTCGAAAGCCGCCAAGCCTCAGGGACTGGCGGGTCTTGTGCCATCAAAGCGAGCTGGTGGTGCTCCGCAGCCCCGCTGGCCCCATCCCGGCCTTTTGTCAGGGCCTACTGATCGCCGATGCCCGCACACTCAAAAGCGCGGGGGGGCTGGCGCTCTATCGTCTCAAGGACGGTCGGCTTCGAATTCGGCCCCTTAAAGACCATGTCCGCCGTCCCTGGAGCCCGCCCGATCAGTGATAGCGACGGACCAGTCCCACCAGCCGCCCCTGAATGCGCACTTGCTGGGGGTTATAGATCTGGGTCTCATAGGCGGGGTTTGCGGCTTCAAGCGCCACCGACGCGCCCTTGCGCCGCAGCCGCTTGAGAGTGGCGGTCTCGTCGTGCACCAAGGCGACGACGATATCCCCGCTGTTGGCTGAATCGGTCTTGCGGATCACCACATAGTCGCCGTCGAGGATGCCGGCCTGGATCATCGAATCGCCGCTGACTTCGAGCACATAGTGTTCCCCGGCCCCGAGGATCGATTCGGGCACGCTGATCCGGTCTTGCTCATTCTGGATGGCGTCAATCGGCACCCCGGCGGCGATACGCCCGAGGATCGGCAGATCGCGCGAATCATTGGCCGCCGGTTCCGGCTCAACTCGGCGTGAGCCTTCGACCACCTGGGGCACAAAGGGCTGGCGTCCGCGCGGCGGGGCCGAGGTCGTGGCCTGATCGGGCAGTTTGACCACTTCGAGGGCCCGTGCCCGATGGGGCAGGCGACGCAGGAAGCCGCGCTCCTCCAGGGCCGTAATCAGCCGGTGAATGCCGGACTTCGACGCCAAATCCAGCGCCTCTTTCATCTCATCAAAGGACGGCGACACACCGCTTTCCTTGATGCGCTCGTGAATGAACATCAACAGCTCGTGCTGCTTTTTGGTCAGCATGGCCAAACCCCTCTCGGAACAATCAAGGAACCGTTAGGGATGTTCTGTAAGTGTTCCGGGTTAATGTCAACTTAATCCGAGCAAATCGCGGGTCGCCATCGTGACATCGCTCTGGCGCATCAGACTTTCGCCCACCAGCATGGCCCGCGCGCCACAGCCATGCATGCGCACAACGTCGGCGCGGGTAAACAGGCCGCTTTCCGTGACCAGAAACACGCCCTCGGGCGTGCGCGCGGCCAAGGCCTCGGTGGTGGCCAGATCGACATCGAATGTGCGCAGGTTGCGGTTATTGACCCCAATCAAGGTGGACCCAAGGCCCAGCGCCCGATCAAATTCCTCGGCATCGTGCACCTCCACCAGCGCATCCATGCCCATATCGGCCGCCAGACGCATCAGGGTAGAGGCCATGGCATCATCGAGCATGGCCATGATCACCAGAATGGCATCCGCCCCGAGCGCGCGGGTTTCGGCCACTTGCCAGGGATCGACGAGGAAATCCTTGCGGATGCAGGGCAGGTCCACCGCCGCCCGCGCCGCCAGAAAATAGGCCTCTGAGCCCTGAAAGCTCGGCGCATCGGTCAGGATCGACAGGCAGGCCGCGCCGCCATCCGCATAGGCACGCGCCAGCACAGGCGGGTCAAAATCAGCCCGAATCAGGCCCTTTGACGGGCTGGCTTTTTTGATTTCGGCAATCAGAGCAAGGCTTTGGATCCCTTGGGCCTGATCGCGCCAAGCCGCATCCAGCGCCCGGCGAAACCCGCGCGAGGCTGAGGCTGTGGCGGCTTCGGCTTCGATCTGGGCGAGGGGTTTGACGGCCTTGCGTTCCGCCACTTCGATGCGCTTATAGGCGGCAATCGCCTCCAGAATATCGGCCATCAGGCGGCTCCGCTGGGCTCTAAGTGGCTATAGTGAACAAGCTGATCGAGCGCGGTTTTCGCCGCTCCGCTATCAAGACTTTGGCGGGCCAGCGCCAGTCCGTCGGCCCAGTCTGTGGCCCGATCGGCGGCCATCAAGGCGGCGGCGGCGTTCAGACAGACAATATCCCGGTACGCGCCGGTCTCGCCCACCAATACCGCGCGTAGCGCTCGGGCATTGTCCTCGGGATCGCCGCCGCGCAAGGCTTCGAGCGCACAGAGGTCAAGACCCAGTTCGCGCGGATCAAGGCGATAGGTTTTCACGCCCGCACCGGTCCATTCGGCCACCTCGGACGGGCCGGTCAGGGTCAGCTCATCCAGACCATCCGAGCCATGCACGACAAAGGCCCGCGTGCAGCCCAGCGCACCCAGCACCTCAGCAAGCGGGGTGCACCAGCGAGCATCATAGACGCCCAGGACTTGCGCCGTCGCACCCGCCGGGTTCGACAACGGCCCCAGCAGGTTGAAAATCGTACGATAGCCCAGCTCCTGACGCACCGGCATGACATGGCGAAGCGCGGCGTGATGGGCGGGCGCAAACAGGAAGCAGATCCGGGCCTGTTCCAGCGCGGCAAGGCATTGCGCGGGGCTGGCCTGGATATTGACCCCGAGCGCCGCCAGTACATCGGATGAGCCGGACCGCGAACTGACGGCGCGCGTGCCGTGCTTGGCCACCCGCACACCCGCTCCAGCCACAACGAGGGCCACAGCCGTCGAGATATTGCGCGTATGCGCCCCATCGCCGCCGGTGCCACAGGTGTCGATTACGGTGAAGGGATGCGCCAGCCGCAGTGCGGCCGCTCGCATGGCCCGCGCCCCGGCCAGGATTTCATCGAGATGCTCGCCGCGCAGCTTCATCGCCGTAACCGCCGCCGCGATCTGGGCCGGGGTGGGCTCGCCGCGCAGACAGGCCTCGAAAAAGGCGGTGGCCTCGGCGGGGCTGAGGGTCTGTCCCTCTGCCAGCTTGG
>JBKBWB010000272.1:0-3234 GCA_046289215.1 Asticcacaulis sp.
TGCCCATCTATCTGGGGCCCATTCTCGTCTTTCTGTTTGGCCACCGGTTTATTTTTCGGCTGACCGAAGCGGTCAAGGCCGACGGGGCTAACTCGGTCTCTGAGTTCATCGGCGGGCGATTTGGGAATAGCCAAGGCGTGGCAGCGCTCGTAACCCTTCTCGCCTTGCTGGGCAGCCTGCCCTACATCGCCCTGCAGCTGCGCTCTTTGGGCAGCACCTATGCGCTTTTGACCGGCACTGAGACCCTGAACGAAGCGATGATGGTCGCGGCCATGGGCCTGGGCCTATTTGCCATGATCTATGGCACACGCCGGTACGAGGCGGCGGGCCGCAATGATGCGGTACTGTTTGCCGTCGGCTTTGAGTCCATGCTCAAGTTGGGCGGCTTGATCCTGGCGGGTGTTCTGGCTGTGACGGTGCTTTGGAGCGCGCCCCCTACCGTTTCGTTGGCCGGGCTCACGGCCTTGTCGGCGCGCTTTACCCCAAACGCCTTTGGGCCCGAGTTTCTCGTTATTACCCTTTTGTCGATGTGCGCGATCATCTGCTTGCCGCGTCAGTTCTTTGTCACGGTCATTGAGGCCCGCAGCGGAACCGATATCCTGCGCGCGCGCTGGCCGTTCATAGGATACATGCTGACAACCCTGTTGGTCGTCCTGCCGATCGCCGCGGCGGGGCTGGCCGTGCTGCCCCAGCCGATCCGGCCAGATCTTTATGTGCTCAAACTCCCGATGACCCTCGGGATGTCTATGGTTGCTACCCTGGTTTTCCTAGGGGGCTTTTCTGCCGCCACGGCCATGGTGATTGTGGAAACCCTCGCCCTGGCGACCATGGTTTCGAATGACCTGATTGCGCCCTTTCTCGTCCGCGGTCGCCGCTTCAGTGGCGAAGGTGAAACCGGCAAGGCTTTGCTGGTCGTCAGGCGGGGTGTGATTGGCCTGATCATGGTGGCAGCCCTCGGATGGGCATTTGGGCTGTCCGACCAGCAACGCTTGTCCGCGATAGGGCTCGTCGCCTTTGCGGCCATGGCCCAGTTCGCCCCCGCCCTTATTTTGGCCGTCACGGGGGGCAACCGCGATGCAACGGCGGCGAAGGCCGGGTTAGCGACCGGTCTTGGGGTCTGGGTCTGGACCCTGGCCTTGCCTCAGGTCGCGGGACAAGACTCCCTAGCCCCGTTGAGTGGGACGCTGATTGATCCCCATGCATTACTGGGATGGTCAGGACTGAGCCCGATCGTACACGGGACACTCTGGAGCCTTGGCCTCAATCTTCTGGTCTATGGCCTCGTCACCATGCGCCGGCTGCAGCCCTCGGCCATACCAGCCCTGCTTTCGGACGGACGGCCCGGCGTTCCGTTGGTGTCCGATATTGCCGGGCTAAAAACCCTCGTGGCACGGTTCGTGGGCCCCGAGGTGACACAAGAGGCCTTTGCGGGTCTGTCCGATTCATCGCCGATTGATCGCGCGGAAACCCGCAAAGCCGAGCGCATGATCGCCGGGGTCGTCGGGCGCCCTTCAGCGCGTGTGTTCATGCGATCGGCTCTATACGGATCGAACTTGACCCACAGTGAGGTCACGCGCCTGTTGGAAGACACAGGTCAAAGCTTGCGGTTTTCAAAGGGCTTGCTGGCGGCGACGCTTGAAAACATCGACCCCGGAGTCAGCGTCGTCGATCGTGACCTGAACATTGTCGCCTGGAACCGTCGCTATCTCGAGTTGTTCGCCTATCCGCCTGGGATGGTGCGGGTCGGGGCCCCTGTGGCCGATCTGATCCGCTACAATGCCGAGCGCGGTGAATGTGGGCCGGGTGAGGTCGAAGCCCACGTAGAAAAGCGGCTCGGCCACATGCGCCGGGGGCAGGTGCACAGCTTCGAGCGGATTAGACCAGACGGGCGGGTCTTGAAAACTGTCGGTGGCCCCATGCCCAGCGGGGGCTATGTCATGTGCTTTACCGACGTGACAGCCGAAGCACGCGCGCTGGCCGATCTTCAGGCGACCCGCGCCGAACTGGAAAGTCGCGTTGAGCAGCGCACAATTGAATTGCGCGAAGCCAATCAAGCTCTCGCCCGCGCTGATGCCGACAAGACCCGTTTTCTGGCCGCTGCCAGCCACGACCTGCTCCAGCCTCTGCATGCGGCACGACTGTTCTCTGCGGCGCTACAACGGGACCTGCCGGATCCCTCACGACCCTTACTGCAAAAGCTTGATCGTGCCATTGAGTCAGCGGATGCTCTTCTGCGGGCCTTGCTGGATATTTCAAAGCTGGATGCCGGGGGGATTACGCCGGATATCCTGCCTGTGCGCATGCGGCCTTTGCTCGTCTCTGTAGCTGAGACTTTGGCCCCTCTGGCCAGGGAAAAAGGCCTGACCCTAAGGGTTGGGCTGGTCGAGGCCACGGTCATGACGGATGCCGGCTTGATGCGATCGATCATCCAGAATTTCCTTTCCAATGCCATCCGCTATACGCAGCAGGGCGGGATTGTTGTTGGCCTGCGCCATCGCGGGGCAGACGTTCGCCTGGATGTCATCGATACGGGCCCAGGCATCCCCCCCGATAAGACAGCTTTGATTTTCCGAGAGTTTGAACGCCTTCCTAATGCCTCCGAAGGGGGTATAGGCTTGGGACTAGCCATTGTTGAGCGAACGGCCCGATTGCTCGGAGCTCGCATCAGCCTCGAAAGCCGCCTGGGCCATGGCAGTCGTTTCAGCCTGAGCTTACCCAAGGTCTCGGACGCGTTGGCCCCTGAAAGTCAGGATCAACCCAAAGTCCGATCTTCACGCCAAAGCCTGAGCATCTTGATCATCGATGATGATCCCGCCAATTGCGAAGCGATGGAAAGTTTCGTCACGCGACTGGGCCACAGGGTGTCCACACGCTCGGATGCGGCCAATGCCTTGGTTTGGAAAGGTCAGTTTGATGTCGCACTCGTGGACTTTAATCTTGGCGGGACGATTGACGGCTTGACCGTGATCGACGCCTTACGGGCACGCCGTCCCCTGGCCCGATACGCCTTGGTGACTGCGGCCAGGCTGGACGATTATCAACACCGGGCGGCCCGTCAAAACGTGACGGTCTTTCGCAAGCCTGTCGATACCCAAGAGATCGAAGCCTGGCTCGATACGAGGCCATAACGGTTTGGACGCCTCATCCGTGCTGTACCGATAGCCCAAGCGCCCGCGCGGCAAGGACCGCCTGGGTCCGGTTCTGAACATCCAGTTTTTTGAGAATGGCGGTCAT
>JBKBWB010000273.1:0-3213 GCA_046289215.1 Asticcacaulis sp.
CCGTGTCCATCGACGAAGCTTGGGTCGATCTGTCCGGCACCGAGCGTCTCAATGGTGGCTCTGCCGCCTTCCAGCTGGCCCGCTTTCAGAAACAGATCCTGGAACTCACCGGCCTGACGGTGTCGATTGGCTTCGCTCCGAATAAATTCCTCGCCAAAATGGCCTCGGACATGGATAAGCCCCACGGCTTTTTCGTCATCGGACGCGCAGAAGCCCGGGCATTTTTGGCCGATAAGCCGGTGGGCCTGTTGCCCGGCGTTGGCAAGGCCTCGGTCAAGGCGCTCGCCCGTCAGGGTTTTGGCACCATCGGGGATCTGGCCCGTGCCCATCCGCGCGAGTTGATCAAGACCTTTGGTGAATATGGCTATCGGCTCTATCAGCTTAGCCAAGCCGAGGATCCACGCCCGGTCCGCCCCGAGCGCGAACGCAAGGGCATGAGCCATGAGACCACCTTTGCCCGCGACCTTCGGGATCAGGCGGACCTGGAAGATGCCCTGTGGCCTCTTTGTGAAAAACTGGCGGCCGAAATGCGCCAGAAAGGCATCAGCGCCCGGGTGCTGATCCTGAAATTGAGGCGCGCGGATTTCCAGCTTCTGACCCGGCGACGCACCCTCGCTTTTCCGACCCAGACAGCCCGGACCCTATTTCAGGACGCCCGCACCCTCTTGGACCGGGAACTCATGCAAACGCCGGGTCAAGCGTACCGACTGATCGGGATCGGAGTCGCCGATCTTGACGACAGCCTTGAGGGGGCTACCGACCTGTTTGCCGCCGATGAAACCCGGGCGCTCAAAGCCGAACAGGCCCTCGATGCCCTGCGGGCCCGGTTTGGATCCGGTGCGATCCAGACCGGGCGCAGCTTTCGGACGGACAGGCGCCTTAAGCCCCCACGTCCTCAGCGCGAACCTCAAGAACCTTGAAGCGGAACAGCAAGGCCCCGATCACCGCCCCCAGCAAGGGCGCGACAAAGAACAGCCACAACTGCGTGACCGCTTGCCCCCCGACGAGAACCGCCGGGCCAAAGCTTCGGGCCGGATTGACCGACACCCCGGTCACCTGAATACCGACAATGTGGATCACCGTCAGGGTCAGGCCAATCGCCAAGCCCGCAAATCCGGCTTGTCCTCCGCGTCCCGTGACTCCCAGAATCACCACCACGAACAAGGCCGTCATCACCGTCTCAAACACAAAAGCGGCCATCAGGCTGTATTCGCCGAGATAGCCTGGTCCCCAGCCGTTCTGTCCCAGGCCGTGGGATATACCGCCCGCCAGCACCCCCAGGATGGCGGCCCCCGCCAGAGCGCCGCCAAACTGGGCCAGCATATAAAAGACCATATCCTTCAGAGACATCCGACCTGCCAGCCAAACCGCCAGCGACACCGCCGGATTGACATGACAGCCCGACACGGGACCAATTCCATAGGCCATCGCCACAATCGCCAGACCAAAGGCAAAGGCGATGCCGAGTTGCCCGACCTGCTCACCCGCCAGCACGGCTGCACCACAGCCAAACAGCACCAAAGTCAGTGTACCCAGAAACTCAGCCGTAATTTTCTTGTACATCGTCAATCCCCACCTCAGTCCAAGTGACGGACAATTCCGAAACAACACACAGAATTAGGTTTGAATTCATAAAAAATATCAATCTTTATTTTTATACCACCCTCTCAAAACTTAAGCGTCAGCACCCCGACAGTCATCCGGACAAGCGCCGGGTCAAAGGTCGTCTTCAGTGGCAAGGCCGTCTGATTTGAGAATTGAACTTGCGAATATTTTTCGGCATCACAGGTGATCAAACCGTGCGTCGCCGGGCGACGTATCGGCAATCGGAGGATCCTAAATGTCCATGATCGAAGCCCGCCTCGCGCAACTGGGTCTTGTCCTGCCCGCCGCCAATGCTCCGGTGGCCAATTATGTACCGTTCGTGCGCACGGGCAACCTGGTGCATATTTCCGGCCAGATTTCACACAATGCCGACGCCAGCTTTAAGGGCACGGTCGGCGTTGATGTCGATCTCGACACCGCCGTGGCGGCGGCGCGTCTGTGCGGCCTTAACCTGCTGGCCCAGATGAAAGCGGCCCTGGACGGCGATCTCGACAATCTCAAGCGCGTGGTGCGTCTGGGCGGGTTCGTCCAGTGTGGTCCCGACTTTATTGATATCCCCAAGGTCATCAACGGCTGTTCGGATCTGATGGTGGATGTGTTCGGCGATGCCGGACGCCATGCCCGCTCGGCGGTCGGGGTCTACAAGCTGCCGCTCGGCGTGGCGGTTGAAATCGACGCCGTGATCGAAGTCGCCGAACGCCGCGCCGTTTAAGCCGCATGTCCGATCCGGCCGGACCCTATCACGTCAAGGTTCACCCCAGTCTGCATGAGATCCCCGCCGCAGACTGGGATGCCCTGGCCGGATCGGATCATCCCTTTACGCGCCATGCCTATCTGGTGGCCCTCGAAGAGACGGGCTGTGCCACGGCCCGCACCGGGTGGGCAGCGGCGCATATCGGGGTCTATGACACTTTGGGCCAGCTCTGTGGCGCCCTGCCGCTTTATCTGAAGTCCCATTCCTACGGTGAATATGTGTTCGACCATGCCTGGGCCGAGGCCTATGAGCGGGCGGGCGGGCGTTATTATCCCAAGCTCCAGGCCAGTGTTCCCTTTACGCCGGTGACAGGGCCGCGTTTGATGGCGCGCGATCCTATGGCGCGCAAGGCGATTCTGGAGGCGGCCCTCGGCCTCCTGCCCCGCACCCGCGCCTCGTCGCTGCACCTGACCTTTCCCACGCACGAAGACTGGCAATGGCTGGGTGAGCACGGCTTTTTGCTGCGTCAGGATCGGCAGTTCTGGTGGCAGAACGCGGGCTACAGCGACTTTGAGTCCTTTCTGGCGGCTCTGTCCTCGGGACGGCGCAAGACCATCCGGCGCGAACGGCGCGACGCCCAAGCCGCCGCGGAAATCGTCGTCCGCGAAGGCCCGGACCTGAGCGCCACCGAGTGGGATGCCTTTTACCACTTCTACCTTGATACCGGGGCGCGCAAGTGGGGCCAGCCCTATCTCAACCGCGCTTTTTTCGATCAGATCAGCCGCACCCTGTCTGACCAGATCGTGATGATGCTGGCCCGGCGCGACGGCGACTGGGTGGCCGGGGCGATCAATTTCAAATCCCGAGATACGCTCTATGGGCGTCAGTGGGGGGCGATCGAGACTATCCCCTTC
>JBKBWB010000274.1:0-3165 GCA_046289215.1 Asticcacaulis sp.
TCAAGTCTCCTCCCCGCTTGGGGGGAGGTGCCCCTGCAAGGGGCGGAGGGGTGTCTATAGGCGGTTTCCCCCTCCACCGCTTCGCGGTCCCCCTCCCCATCGCGGGGCGATAGGGAGGAGATGAGGTGGCTTACCCAACACCATCATCCTCGGGCTCGACCCGAGGATCTCTTCAAATGCCCTAGCTCTTCTTCTCCACCCTTGGGGGGAGATGTCGCCGCAAGGCGACAGAGGGGGGGAATGGCGCAGGCGTTGCGTATCCCCTCCGACCCGCCTTCGGCGCGCCACCTCCCCTTAGAAAGGGGAGGAGAAGCAAGGGGTTATCTCCTCCCTGCTTCGCGGGGAGGTGGCCCTGCAAGGGGCGGAGGGGTGGCTTTATTAATGCGGGCTTTGAAGAGCTTGTAAGCGTTGTAAAAGGGCGCAGCCACTGCGTTTATCCGTCAGCGGTGTAAGGCTTGGGCGTTCCCCTAGTGTCTCAGGTGTTTGGATATTCCAAGCCAACCCGAGTGATTTAAGCCCAAGTAGCAACCACCAACCCGGGTCCGGTTGATCGGCGTTGAGGCCAAGTCTTGCCGATCCGGGGTAAGCGTGATGATTGTTATGCCAGCTTTCCCCCATTGAAATTAGAGCCGCAATGGGGACGTCATGTCCTTGTACGCCTGCCCCTTTGACATGCCAGCGGCGAGGTCCGTGGTTATGGGCAAAGTATCCAACCAACCAATGGCCGGTTACGCTAATGCAGACACGCGCGCAGATGCCCCAGATAACCCAATCCCAACCGCCGCATATAAAAAGCAAGAGTCCGACTGGAATTTGCTGAAGCATCCACGTTTGTTCTAGCCAATTATAAAAGCGGCTATCACGTATTGCATGTTCAGGGGTAAATGTCGGGCCGTTTTTCAGTCGAAGATCGCAATGTAATTGCCACCACCCATCTTCGAATAGACTTCGACCATGCTTAAGATAGTCGTGACACCGCGATTGGCGCTGAGCCCAGTCTCTCAGGTCATGCTGATGCATCATGCCAAAGGGGCCAGCCATTCCGACGAGTACGCCCTGATAGACTAAGGCGTACTCAAGCCACTTGGGACATTCAAAGCTATTGTGAATAAAGCGACGATGCATGCCAACGGAGTGGCCCGCGCATAAGGTCAAGCCTGTCAGGATCAGGAAAACCGCTAAGGCGTCCCAGCTAAAAAAAAGTGGTCCGAGTATAAGGGCAGCAAGGGTGTGAGAACCAATCCAAATGGACTTAACCGGCGACCAGCGAACGGTGCCGAGTTCGGCACTGGTCGATGGGGTGGCATGAATGCGTTCTGAGCCGATAGACCAATCCATAGTCTAATCTCCATTATCTTTTAAGTTAGACTTCAGTGACTTGCTTTCTTGGCGCAAGGGGTGCGCAACAGGGCAGACCTGTTGAACAAAATTATTTAGTGTATTGATAAGATTGTTGCTAACTAAAGAGTAGTAAATATACTGACCGCGTTTCTCGCCAATGATCAATCCTGCATTCTCCAAAATGGATAAATGCTTTGATATGGCAGGTTTACTCATTTCAAATCGATCGGCAATCTGTCCGGCTGTCATTTCAGTTTCTGAAATGTAAGCGAGGATCTTGCGTCGAGGCAGGGAGGCGAGGGCGTCAAAAACTTTGTCCATAATTCAATTATAAACTAAATAGTTAAATGTCTATCTGTATTTTTAGATCGTCGCCTCCATCCCAGCCCGCTCTTGCGCCCGGCGTGATTCGGGGCTTTTATCCGCCTAAGGTGTGTACCGGATTTGTTCTAATGAACGCGCGTGCCGGGGATACACAGGAGTGGTCCGGGTCTCATGTCGAACGCTGCTGATCGTCCATTGATCGCCCCAACGCCGTTGCTCAGCAGCCTGTCGATCCGCGATATTGTGCTGGTCGAAAGCCTCGACCTCGATTTCGGGGCCGGGCTGACGGTGCTGACCGGGGAAACCGGGGCCGGCAAGTCGATCATTCTGGATGCCTTGGGCCTTGCGACGGGACAAAGGGCCGATGCGGGTCAGGTGCGGTCCGGGGCGAGGGCCGCCGTGGCCACTGCGATTTTCTGTCCGCCGCCGGGGCATGGCGTCTGGGCCTGTTTGACCGAGCGAGGGCTGAGCGCGGATCCGTCCGAAGATCTGGTGCTGCGTCGCCAGGTCGGGGCCGATGGCCGCTC
Source organism: Asticcacaulis sp. (assembly GCA_046289215.1). GTDB lineage: Bacteria > Pseudomonadota > Alphaproteobacteria > Caulobacterales > Caulobacteraceae > Asticcacaulis. Next base: position 2,193 of record JBKBWB010000274.1, read on the forward strand.
CAAGGCCTATGTCAATGACCAGAGCGTCAGTGTCGGGGTGCTGCGCGACCTCGGCACCTTGCTGCTCGAAGTGCACGGCCAGCACGAGACGGTCGGCCTTCTGGACCCGCGCACCCACGGCGCCTTGCTCGACAGCTATGGCCAGTTGGGCGGCTTGGTCGAGACCTGCCGCCGCGCCTTTGCCGACTGGCGCGCCGCCCGCAAGGCCGCCGAGACCCTGCGCCAGCAGGCCGCCGCCAGCGCCGCCGAGGCCGATGAGCTGAGCGCCCGCCTTGACGAGCTGGACCGGCTCGATGCCAAGCCCGGCGAGGAGCTGGCGCTGGCCGGGGAGCGGGCCCTGCTCGGGGCCTCCGAAGCCGCGCTTGAGGACCTCAAGGAAGCCCGCGACTCGATTGGGGGCGACCAGTTGTCCCAGCGTCTGGCCAAGGCTTTCCGCGCCCTCGATCATGCCCGAACCCGTGCTCGTCAGGCCGGGGCCGAGGAGGGGCATCCGGTGCTGTCGCGCCTCAACCATGCCGCCGAAGCGCTGGATCGCACGCTGGTGGAGGCCGAAGAGGCGCTATCGGCCATTGATGGGGCAGCGGACGCGCTCGATGTCGAACCGGGCAAGCTCGACCGGGTTGAAGAACGCCTGTTCGCCTTGCGGGCCTTGGCGCGCAAGCTGAATGTCCTGACCGATGACCTGCCTAAGGAGCGCGGGCGGATCGCCGGTCTGTTGCGCCTGATCGAAGACTCGGACGCGGCCCTCAAGGCGGCGGATCAGGCCGTGGCCGAGGCGCGCCGGGCCTGTGTGGCGGCGGCGGCGGCCCTGACCGAGGCCCGGGCCGAGGCGGGCGCGCGTCTGGCGGCGGCGGTGATGGCGGAACTGGGGCCGCTCAAGCTCGACAAGGCCCGGTTCCGGGTGGCGTTTGAGGCCTTGCCCGAAGATCGCTGGACCGGCGAGGGGGCGGAACGGATCGCCTTTGAGGTCATG
>JBKBWB010000275.1:0-3139 GCA_046289215.1 Asticcacaulis sp.
CCCTGTTGAGCAAATGTGGCAAGAGACTCATAGGTCATGGCGCTTACCTCTGGTTTGCTTCGGCATTGTAGGTTTTGAAGTCGACCAGCGTGCCCAGCATCTGCAGATAGGCCACGAGGGCGTCCATTTCGGTGACCCGCTTGGGATCGCCGTCATAGTCGCGGGCGACAATCTTATCGCCGTAGCGTTTTTGCAGGTCGCCGACGTCCGACGAGAACTCATCGGTTTGGGCCAGAAGGTCCTTGTCGGCATTGTCGATCATGCTCTGGGTATAGGGCACGCCGAGCGCCGACTGAGCCTTGAGCTTGGCCTTGATGTCGTTGAAGCGCAGCTCTTTTTCCGCAAGGAAGGCATAGGGCGGCATATTGCTTTCCGGTACCAGCGAGCGCGGATTTTTCAGGTGATCCACGTGCCAGGCATCCGAATATTTGCCGCCGACCCGCGCCAGATCCGGGCCCGTGCGCTTGGAGCCCCACTGGAACGGATGGTCGTACATGCTTTCCGCGGCGAGGCTGTAATGGCCGTAGCGTTCGACCTCGTCACGCAAGGGGCGGACCATCTGCGAGTGACAGTTATAGCAGCCCTCGCGGATGTAGATGTCACGCCCGGCCAGTTCGAGCGGGGTATAGGGGCGCATGCCCTCGACCTTCTCGATGGTGCTCTTGAGATAGAACAAAGGCGCGATTTCCACGATCCCGCCGATGGCCACGACCACCAGGATCCCGACCACCAGCAACAGGGAGTGACGCTCAAGTTTGCCGTGATGTTTCCACATGACTGAGGCTCCTTATTCGGCAGGGGCAAGGGCGGGCGTGCCGAGCGCCTGGGCGTCGTCGGCGGTCTCCACCTGGGTGGCAGTGCGCCACAGGTTGTAGGCCATGATCAGGGCCCCGAAGAGGTACATCAGCCCGCCAATGAGGCGCACGACGTTGGGGATGAACTTGACGGCGACCGTTTCCACGAAGGTATTGGCCAGGAAGCCATCCGCCGTGTATTCGCGCCACATCAGGCCTTCCATGATGCCCGAGACCCACAGGGCGCAGATGTAGAGCAGCAGGCCCAGGGTCGCGATCCAGAAGTGCCATTCCACCAGAGCGTTGGAATAGAGTTTCTTCTTTTTCCACAGCCAGGGCACGAGGCAGTACAGCGCCCCGAAGGACACGAAGCCCACCCAGCCCAGGGCGCCGGAGTGCACGTGACCAATGGTCCAGTCCGTGTAGTGGCTGAGCGCATTGACCGAACGGACCGACATCAGCGGCCCTTCAAAGGTGGACATGCCATAGAAGGCAATGGAGACCACCAGCATCCGGGTGACCGGATCGGTGCGCAGCTTGTCCCAGGCCCCCGACAAGGTCATCAGGCCGTTGATCATCCCGCCCCAGGAGGGCATCCACAGGATGATCGAGAAGGTCATGCCCAGCGTCTGGGCCCATTGCGGCAAGGCCGTATGGTGCAGGTGGTGCGGACCGGCCCAGATGTAGATGAAGATCAGCGCCCAGAAGTGCACAATCGACAGACGGTACGAATAGACCGGCCGTTCAACGCGCTTGGGCACGAAATAGTACATGATGGCAAGGAAGCCGGCGGTCAGGAAGAAGCCCACCGCATTATGGCCGTACCACCATTGGGTCAGGGCATCCTGGACACCCGAGAACAGGCTGTAGGAGCGCGAGGAATCCCACGAAACCGGCAGGGCCAGGTTGTTGACGATGTGCAGCATGGCCACCGTCACAATAAAGGCCAGATAGAACCAGTTGGCCACATAGATATGCTTTTCCTGGCGCTTCCACAGCGTACCCAGGAACACCAGCAGATAAACGACCCAGACAATGGTCAGCCAAAGGTCTACATACCATTCCGGTTCGGCATATTCCTTCGACTGGGTGATCCCGAGCACATAGCCAGTGGCCGCCAGAACGATGAACAGCTGATAGCCCCAGAAGACGAACCATGGGGCCACGCCCCCGAACAGACGCGCCTTGCTGGTGCGCTGAACGACGTAGAACGAGGTGGCAATCAGGACATTGCCCCCGAAGGCGAAAATCACCCCCGAGGTATGCACGGGACGCAGACGGCCAAAGTTCAGCCAGCCCAGTTCCGGAAAATAGAGCTGGTTTGGAAACGCCAGCTGGGCGGCAATCAGACAGCCGACCGTAAAGCCGACAATGCCCCAGAACATCGAGGCGATCACCCCGGCTCGGACGACACCATCCATATATTTGCCGGAGTCATTGTTGAGCTTATCGCCTGACTGACCCATGACCAGAGCCCAAAGACCCACGGCAAAGGCCCCGATCAGCAGATAGGCGTGAATTCGAAAGAGCGGATCGATGGTTCTGGCTGCCCAATAGATAGACAGCAAGAGCCCCAATCCGAGCACAAGCCCGGTCAGGATCACATCAAAGGCGATCCTCGGCTTGGCGACGGCGGCGTTGGACATAGAAACCCCCAGCCCGGTTGCAACAAGACGCTGTCCCCGGGGACTCCTGTGCCGTGTAAAGGATCACGCAAGCCGGGGAACAGACGCTGGGGGCATCAATGGCGCTTCGGGGGGGCACTTCAACGCACCAATTGTCGCATGGACAATCGGTCCAATCCCCCAAGGCCGATATGGGAATTTTTATTATATAATTCAGTATATTAGAAATAATGCGTCAAAATGCAGCAGGGACTTGTCCATAACCCTGAGAATCCCACTGCACACCATCAAAAAACCCGCCCGGATGTCCGGGCGGGCTCAAGACGTTATACGCTTACGGGCCTATCAGCGCACGCCATAGACCTTTTTCACATCGGCCAGGAACGCCCGGCGGCTGTCGTCGCGGCTGTAGTACATATGCCCGCCCGGATAGACCGTCAGGCGCACGCGATCAGGATCGCCCATCACCGGGATCTGGTCGAGGATCAGTTCCGAGGCGAAATACGGCGTCTGGGTATCGGTAAAGCCGTGGGCGACCAATACCTGCATGTCGGAATCGAGCGCGATCACCTTGCGCAGGTCGCTGACGGCTTCGATCTGCTCGCCGGGGCCATAGACCCAGTTGCGCCCGACCTCGCCGCTGAGGGCATGGTAGCGGCCTTCGGCTTTCCAGCCGAGTTGACGGGTCATGAAGTCCACAGCGGCGCTGGTGGTCGGGGC
>JBKBWB010000276.1:0-3134 GCA_046289215.1 Asticcacaulis sp.
GTCAAATGCCTTCTAGACCGCTCTTAAGCTGTCGTCCATTGAGGGATGAAGAATGAAAGGGATTTCCCCCTGTGATTGTTGAAGTGCAGACAGAAAAACTGGCTTTGCGGCGGGGGGATCGCTCGCTTTTCAAGGACTTTGACTTGCGTTTGCAGAAAGGCGACGCCCTTAGCCTCACTGGACGCAATGGCGCGGGCAAGACCACCTTGCTCCGCGCCCTGGCCGGGTTTGTCCGGCCCGAGTCCGGCGCGATCCGTTTCATAGGCCCTGACGGCGAACTTGAGGCGGAAACCGCGCGCGCCAGCGGCCTGCATTGGCTGGGCCACGCCGAGGGGCTGAAACCCACCCGCACCGCCGAAGAAGAGCTGGTTTTTGCCACCCAATGGTTTGGTGGCTCCCGCGAACAGGCCTTTGCCGCCGCCGACCGTCTGGGCCTGACCCCGCTGCTGGGGCTGGAAACCCGTAAGCTGTCAGCGGGCCAGAAACGGCGCCTGTCGCTCGCCCGACTTGTCGCCGCCTCGCGGCCCCTGTGGCTCCTCGACGAACCCCTGGCCCCGCTCGACAGCCAGCGCCGAAAGGAAGCGGGTAGTCTGATGCAGGATCACCTCGATGCGGGAGGGCTGATTATCGCCGCTGTCCACGACCCCCTGCCGATCCCCAGTCGCCCCTGTCTGATCGGAGCCAGCCTGTGAGCCCCGCCCTCGCCCTTTTGTCCCGCGAACTGGATCTGGTGTTTGGGCGCGGCGGCGGCCCTCTGCTCGCCTGCGGATTCTATGCCGCCCTGACCGCGCTCACTCCCATGGCGGCGGGGCCGTCTGAGGCCCGGCTCCTTCTGGTGGCCCCAGGTCTTGCCTGGTTGACCCTGTCCCTCGCCAGCCTTTTGTCGCTCGACCAGATGTTTGCCCGCGATTACGACGACGGCAGCTTGGATCATCTGGCCTTATCTCCGCTGCCTTTGGCCCTGAGCGGGGCAATCAAGTGCGTGGCCCAGTGGCTGGCGATCGGCTTGCCCTTAGCGCTCTGCGCGCCCGTCGGAGCCATCATCCTCGGCGCCCCAGTGCACCTTGCGCCGATGATCCTGCTGACCGCCCTGATCGGGGGGCTGGCCATGGCCTTTATCGGTGGCATGGGGGCCAGCCTGACGCTCGGCGCGCGGCGCGGGGGCATCCTGATTGCCCTGATTGTCCTGCCCTTGTTTGCCCCGCCCGTGATCTTTGGCACCGGCGCGGTCGAAGCGGTGGCGGGGGGCCTGAACCCCATACCCGCCCTGGGCTTTCTCGGGGCCTTTACCCTGACGAGCCTTGCGCTGTGCCCGCTGGCCATGGCTCTGACGATCCGCAATGCCCTCTCCTAAATCCAGACCTGAACCGACATCCTTTTCGCTGCGGATAAGGTGTGAGCTTGCGACATACTGCCCCCCGCCCTTGCCCGCGTCCCACCCCGACCGTAAAGACAGAGCATGATCGCTGTATTTGCCAATCCTGACCGTTTCATGCGCTTCACGCGCCTGATTGTGCCGGTCACGGCCGGAGTGACCGCCGTCCTGATGCTGGCCGGTCTGTGGCTGAGCTTTACCTCGCCCGAAGACTACCAACAGGGCGATACCGTCCGGATCATGTACATCCATGTCCCTGCAGCCTGGATGGCGCTGGCGGCCTATCTGGCGCTGGGGGTGTCCAGCTTTTTCGGCCTTGTTTTCCGTCATTCCCTTGCCGATGTCGCCGCCCGCGCCGCGGCGCCGCTCGGGGCCGCCTTTACCTTCTTGGCCCTCCTTACCGGCTCGCTCTGGGGCAAGCCGATGTGGGGCACCTGGTGGGAATGGGATGCCCGTCTGACCTCGGTGCTGGTGCTGTTCCTGTTCTATCTTGGCTATATGGCGCTCTATGCCGCCCTCGATGATGAACAAAAAGCCGCCCGCGCGGCCGCCGTTCTGGCACTGGTCGGACTGGTCAACCTGCCGATCATCAAATTTTCCGTCGACTGGTGGAACACGCTACACCAACCGGCCAGCCTGCTGCGCGCCGAAGGACCGGCGATCCATGGCGATATGCTTTGGGCGCTCCTGGTCATGGGCTTGGCCTATAAGATGCTGTTCCTGTGCCTGTGGCTGGTCCGGATCCGCGCGGCCATCGTCAGCCGCCAGGCCCAGGCCTTGGCCCTGCGTCAATCCCGGGAGGCCTGATCATGCTCGACCTCGATATGGGGCAATATGGCCTTTATGTCTGGGGCTCTTACCTGGTAAGCGCCTTGGTTCTGCTTGCCACCACGCTCGGCGTCTGGCGCGAGGCCCGCAAGGCCCGTGCCCGCCTCGCGCAGTTACAAAAGCTGACATCGGAATCGACTACGCCAGAGCGCCGTCCATGACTCTCAAGCGCTTGTTGCCGTTTTTGCCGCTGGTGGTGCTGCTTGGGCTTGCGATCGTGTTTGCCGTGTTCAGCCTGCACCGCGACCCCAATATCAAGCCGGATGCTCTGGTTGGCCAACCCCTGCCCGCCACAGCCGTCACGGACCCCTTAAGCGGCACGGTTCCGCTGAATACGGCCATCAAAGGGCCGGTGATCGTCAATGTGTTCGCCAGCTGGTGCACCCCATGCCGCGCAGAGCACCCCGAGCTAAAGGCACTGCAAGCCGCAGGCGTCCCCCTCGCGGGCATTGCCTATAAGGACAAGCCCGCCGATACCGCCGCCTTTCTGACGGAGCTGGGTAACCCGTTCGGCGTGCTCGTGTTTGACCAAGAGGGCCGCGCCGGGATCGATCTGGGCATTTCTGGTGTGCCCGAAACCTATGTCGTCGATGCAAAGGGTGTGATCGTGGCCAAGCACACCGGCCCGATTACCGCACCGGACCGCGAACGGCTCCTCAAGGTTTGGGCCGACCTGAAAGGGTCTTAACGGCTTTTTAAGGGTTTTCGTTAACCTTTTGCCGGTGACCCAATCGATCCGCCCCGGACTGTCGGCCAACCCGGCCCCGCTCTCGCCCCTGGCTCAGGCCCGGTTGCGCGCCGCGGCCATGCGCTCAAACAGCGTGCCGCCGGTCTTGGCCTTGGGGGCTTCGGCAGGGGCCGGTACGGGCACCGAAACTTCCTCGTCATCGCCTCCGGTCAGCCAGCGACGGCGGATCGTCGGCTCGCGCGG
>JBKBWB010000277.1:0-3125 GCA_046289215.1 Asticcacaulis sp.
AGCGGCACCCCGCACCTTAAGCAAATTGGAAGCCTGATCCGTTAATCTTGACCCCCGGATCCAAACTCCCTACCTGAGCAGCATGGCTATTCGACCGATCCTGACCGTTCCCGATCCCGTCCTTAAGCAGGTATCCCGCCCAGTCGAGCACGTCGACGAGGCTTTGCGGGCCCTGATGGATGATATGCTTGAGACCATGTATGACGCGCCGGGCATTGGCCTGGCCGCCATTCAGGTGGGTGAACCGGTGCGGGTCATTGTCATGGACCTGCAGGAAAACGAGGAAAAGCACCCGCGATACTTCGTTAATCCGGAAATCACGTGGCGCTCCGATGAGCTGGCCCCCTATGAAGAGGGCTGTTTGTCCGTGCCGGAAGTCTATGACGAAGTGCAGCGCCCGGCCCGTGTGCGCCTGACCTATCTCGATTACAATGGCAATCGCATCGAAGAAGAAGCCTCAGGGCTTTACGCCACCTGTATCCAGCACGAGATGGATCACCTCGAAGGGGTTCTGTTTATCGATCACTTGTCGCGGCTGAAGCGAGACCGGGCGGTGACCAAGGTGCGCAAGCTGAAACGGACCGCGGCTTAATCCGGCGCTTGATCCGTCCAGCGGATCTGGTCTTTCCAGCACAAGCCCGTTAAGAGAGCCCATGCGCCTTGCTTTTATGGGTACGCCCGAATTCGCCGTTCGCGCCCTGGCTGAACTGATCGCCAGTGGCCACGAGATCGCTTGTGTTTACAGCCAGCCGCCGCGCCCCAAGGGCCGGGGCCAATCTTTGCAGCCCTCACCGGTGCACGCCTTTGCCGAGGCGATGGGCCTGCCCGTGCGCACACCCGTCTCCATGAAATCACCCGAAGCCATGGCCGAGTTTGCGGCGCTTGATCTCGATGCCGCCGTCGTTGTGGCCTATGGCCAGATCCTCAAAAAGCCCGTGCTTGAGGCCCCAAGGTTGGGCTGTTTTAACCTGCATGCCTCGTTGTTGCCGCGCTGGCGCGGCGCGGCCCCCATTCAGCGGGCGATCATGGCGGGCGATACCGAGACCGGTGTCCAGGTCATGCGCATGAGCGAAGGTCTTGATGAGGGGCCTGTGATCCTGTCGGCGGTCACTTCGATCCATCCGACGGATACGGTCCAGAGCCTGCATGACCGTCTGGCCGGTCTGGGAGCGGCCTTGCTCGCCCCGGCTCTGGCTGCGCTCGAACGCGGCGGGGCACAGGAAAGCCCGCAAACGGGAACGCCCACCTATGCCGCCAAGATCACCCCCGCCGAGGCCCGGATTGACTGGAACAGACCCGCGTCTGAGGTCGATTGTCATATCCGGGGCCTGTCGCCCTTCCCTGGCGCCTGGTTCCTGGTTGAAAGCCCGCAAGGCAAGCCCGTGCGCGTCAAGGCGCTGATGTCCGAAGCCGAGTCGGATCCCCGCGACGCTGTCCCCGGAACCGTGCTGGATGACGGCTTGCGGATCTCCTGTGGCACAGGGGCTGTTCGCCTCACCCGGGTACAGCGCGAGGGCAAATCCGTTCAATCGGCAGAACAGTTCCTCCATGGCTTTGCGCTGACTCCGGGAACGATCCTTAGCGGACCGGAGGCGTAAGGCCCCATGCCGCGTTATAAGCTGTGGGTCGAGTATGATGGTCGCCCCTATAAAGGCTATCAGGCCCAGGGCGGACTGCCGACCGTCCAGTCCTCAATAGAGCGCGCGATCCATGCTTTCAGCGGCGAGACCCGCCGCTTGATTGCCGCCGGACGCACCGATACGGGTGTCCACGCCACTGGTCAGGTGCTGCACATCGACCTCGACAAGGCCTTTCGGGCCGATGTGGTGCGCGATGCCATCAATGCCTATCTGGTGCCGGAACCCATCGCGATCCTGAAAGCCGAATTGGTGGACGAAGACTTTTCTGCACGGTTTTCCGCCACGGGTCGCCAATATCTGTACCGGATCCTTGACCGACGCCCGCCCCCCGCACTCGATCAGGGCCGCGTCTGGCATGTCAAAAAACCGCTCGATGCGGACGCTATGCACGCCGCAGTGCAACGGCTGCTGGGCCATCACGACTTCACCACCTTTCGCCATGTGGAATGCCAGGCCAAGTCCCCGGTTAAAACCATGGACATCGCTCGGGTCAGCCGGGTCGGTGATGAGGTGCATTTGGTGTTTGCCTCGCGCTCCTTCTTGCACCGCCAGGTCCGGTCCATGACCGGCACCCTAGCTGAGGTCGGGATTGGACGCTGGAGCGCTGACGATGTGACCGAAGCACTAGAGGCCCGGGACCGGCGCGCCTGCGGCCCCGTCGCGCCGCCCGAAGGACTTTACCTGACCCACGTCTTTTACGATGCGTACTGGAACCGCTCGAAATAGGCGCGGATCAGGTGCACATAGGCGTCCGTCAGGCGCTCGAGATCCTCGACACGCACCGCCTCATCGATCTGGTGCATGGTCTGGCCGACCAGACCAAACTCCACCACAGGACAGAGCGCGCGGATAAAGCGGGCGTCGGATGTCCCCCCGGTAGTCGAAGCCTCAGGACGTAAGCCCAGACTAGCCTCCACGGATTGTGTGATGACCTCGATGAAGGGGCCGGGTTCCGTCAGAAACGCCTCGCCTGAACAGCGGCTGTCCACCTCGATCCGGCAATTATGGGCAAGACTGACCTCGTCGCAGGTCTCGGAAATCCAGTTCGCCAAGCTCTCGCCGGTATGCAGCGGGTTGAAACGAATGTTCAGCCGCATCGTCGCCCGCGCCGGGATGATATTCATAGCCCCATTGCCGACGTCGATCGTCGTGATTTCCAAATTGGATGGCGGGAAACTGGCAAAACCTTCATCCAGAACTCGCCCCTGCAGGCGCGCCATCAGGTCGGTCAGGGCCCGGATCGGATTGCTGGCCCGGTCGGGATAGGCCACGTGGCCCTGGCGGCCGTGCACCGTAATCCAGGCATTGATGCTGCCCCGACGCCCGACCTTGATCATATCTCCGAGGCGGGCCGCGCTGGTGGGCTCGCCCACAAGACAATGGTCGATACGCTCACCCTCGTTGATCAGGGCCTCAACGACCTTTTTAGTCCCGTCCGTGGCATGCCCCTCTTCATCGCCTGTGATCAGAAACGACAGCGTTCCC
>JBKBWB010000278.1:0-3098 GCA_046289215.1 Asticcacaulis sp.
GTCCTGGCACCGCTGCAGCGGGCCCTGATTCCGACCGGGCTCAAGATTGCGGTGCCCGCCGGTTTTGAAGCCCAGGTTCGCCCGCGTTCTGGTTTAGCGCTGAAGAACGGCCTGACATGCCTGAATTCACCGGGAACGATCGATAGCGATTATCGCGGTGAGGTGGGCGTCATTCTGGTCAATCTCAGCGACACCCCATTTGAAGTGCGGCGTGGTGAGCGAATCGCGCAGCTTGTATTTGCGCCCTGTGTGCAACTGAGCTGGTCGCAGACGGAAAGCCTAGACGCCACGACGCGCGGCGAGGGGGGGTTCGGCTCTACAGGCCGCTGAGTGTGACTATTAGAGCGCTTGTGTTGGTATAAAGGGCACAATTCCCCCTGAGGGGGAGTTTCTATCATTGCCCTCTAAGTTTGGAACGCACTTTATGCTAGCATAAAGTCGTGATTTTCGAATCAGGAGGCCAAGTGATGTCAGAGATGACGATTGGCCTGGCATTCGCAGACCTAGCGGCTGCGGCGTTGATGTCGGTCAATGTTCCCGCGTGTGTTCTCAGCTCGCTGTTTATCGGGTTGGTGTTGCCTTACCGATGGTCGTTGCTTGTTCGAACGCTTCTTGCATGGCTGATTTATGCAGTGGTGGAGATTGTGACGCCGATACGATTTGGAGGCGCGCTGTTATGGCCTTCCGTAGATCAGTTTGAATTCTGGATCCAAAGCCTGCTGCTTATTGGCTTGCAGGGTTTAGTCATTTGGATCTTGGGGCTGATAAAGGCCTTTTGGGCGGGCCGGACTCTGGTCGCTCAGAAAACTGCGCCGCCTCTGGATGTGTCGGAACTGGCCTGAGTCAAAGACCCAAGACGTCCTGCATGGTGTATAGACCGGCGGGTTGCCCGGCGGCCCAGACGGCTGCGGTTACAGCGCCACGTGCAAATAGACTGCGGTCCCGGGCTGAGTGGCTGAAGCAGATCAGTTCATCATCGGCAGCAAACAGGACGTCATGTTCGCCAATGATCCCGCCCCCCCGGATCACGGAAAATCCGATGTCCCCGGCCTTCCGCGCGCCTTTGCGATCGTGAACGGCCTTGTCAATCAGCAATTCCCCCCGACCCGCGGCGGCGGCTTCACCCAGCATCAGCGCCGTCCCGGATGGGCTATCCACCTTACGGTTATGGTGCGCCTCCGTTACCTCGATGTCCCATGCCCAGGCAGGCAGTCTGGCGGCGGCCTGTTTGACCAAGCCGGTCAACAAGTTGACGCCAAGCGAGAAATTTCCAGACCTCAGCAAGGTCAGTTCGGTCGCCAGACCGTTCAATTGCGCAAGCTGCATCGGGTCAAACCCGGTTGTTCCAATGATCAGCGCCGGTTTTGGGTCAAGCAATGCGCAACGCTTTGCCAGGGCCAGAGTGGCTTCTGGGGTGCTGAAATCGATGATCGCATCCGCTGCATTCAGGTCTGGCTGGTCATCCCGGTCAAACGCGACAGCCAGTTGGGCCGCCGGATGCGTGTCGAGGATTTTCAGCACGGCCTGACCCATACGGCCCTTGGCGCCGGCGACGGCAATGCGGATCATCGGTTCAGAGGTCATTGAGTTGCCCTTCCGCCGGTTTCACCCCCGGTCAGGTCGCCCCAGAACTGCTTGGCCTTGTCAAAAAAGCCGCTGGACTGGGGGTGAGACTTCGCCGAGCACAGATCGGCAAACTCGCGCATCAGTTCTTTTTGGCGGCTGGTCAGGTTGGTTGGAGTCTCGACATAGAGTTCGACCAACAGGTCGCCGCGCTGACGACCATTAAGAGACGGCATGCCCCGGCCTTTGAGCCGGACCTTGTGGCCGGTCTGGGCCCCTTCGGGCACTTTTAACGGCACCTTGCATTCGCCATCACAGTTTTCCCCGCCTTTGAGGCAGGGGACATCGATTTCCCCGCCCAAAACCGCCGTGCTCATGGGCACAGGCATGCTGCAAAGAAGATCAAGCCCATCGCGCTCGAACAGGTCATGGGGGGCAACGGAAAGGAAGATGTAAAGATCACCCCGCGGCCCGCCGCGTTGGCCCGGCTCGCCTTCGCCCGACAGGCGGATACGTGAGCCGTCATCGACCCCAGCGGGAATGCGGACATTCAGCTTGCGCTCAACCCGGACCTGGCCGTGACCATGACAGGTTTTGCAGGGGTCAGCGATCATCTCGCCGGATCCACCACAGCGCGGACAGGTCCGTTCGATGGCAAAGAAACCATTGGAGGTGCGAACTCGACCCGCCCCGCCACAGGTGCCACAGGTCGTCGGCTTGGTGCCGGGTTTGGCCCCTGTTCCGTCACAGGTTTCACAGGTTTGGTGTGACGGCACGCGGATTTCGATATCCGCCCCCGTGAAGGCCTGTTCCAGTGTAATTTCGTAATCGTAACGCAGGTCGGCGCCGCGCGCCGGACCCTGATTGCGTCGGCCCCCGCCGCCGCCGCCAAACATCTCCCCGAACATTTCCGAGAAAATGTCATCGACGTTGCTGAAGCCCTGGGCTCCGCCAAAACCACCGCCGCCGCCAAAGCCGCCCTGCCCATTGACGCCGGCATGGCCGAACCGGTCATAGGCGGCGCGCTTTTGAGGATCAGACAGCACCGAGTAGGCTTCGTTCAGCTCTTTGAAGCGCGCTTCGGCTTCGGAATCGCCGGGATTGCGATCCGGGTGATGTTGCATCGCCTGCTTGCGAAAGGCCGATTTCAGGGCCGCTTCATCGGCGTCTCGGGCGACGCCCAGGATCTCGTAATAGTCTCGTGCCATGAGAAAACAGTCTCAAACGGAGAGAGGCCATGACCACAACGACGGACCCCGGAGGTCCGGAACCCGTCGTTGTGACCATAACGGGCAGGGGCTACCCGGATCCGTTCCGGGCAGCCCCTGAGTACTTTAGGCCGACTTCTTGGAGTCGCCGTCGACTTCTTCGAACTCGGCATCGACCACGCCGTCATCGGCCGACTCATCTGCCTTGTCCGCGTCGGACTGGCTTGAGTACATGGCCTCACCCAGCTTCATCGAGGCTTGGATCACGGCTTGCGACTTGGTCCGGATGTCTTCCGCGTCATCAGCATCGCGTGCAGCCTTCAGATC